>CAZCRJ010000286.1:0-4551 GCA_964501015.1 uncultured Roseivirgaceae bacterium
TAGTAAAAGAATTATATTGCCCGCCAAATTATGGACTATATCGTTAGCGGAATACAGCAGATAGGAATTGGTGTTTAGAATGCCAACGAAGCATGGACTTGGTACAGAAAACATTTTGGTTTCGATGTACCTATTTTTAAGGATTCGGCCACAGCCAATTTAATGACACGGTACACCTCGGGAATTGCAGAAACAAGGTATGCCATACTGGCAATGAATCTTCAGGGTGGCGGTGGCTTTGAAATCTGGCAATACACGTCCAAAGAGCCCCAGGACGCTTCCTTTATACCTTCTTTGGGAGATACAGGTGTCTATGTGGTTAAGCTGAAATCATCAAATGTTCAGCGATCGTATGATTTTTTAACAGAAAAAGGTGTTCAGGTGTTGACCAATCCTTCTAAAACCCCTGACGGCAAATTGCATTTTTATGTTGCTGATCCGTACAATAATATTTTTGAGATCATCGAAAGCGGAAGTTGGTTCAAGCGTAAATCCTTTCCCAGCGGGGGAGTTTCAGGGGTAACCATTGGCGTATCCGATCTGGATAAGGCAATTGGTCTGTATAAAAACATTTTGGGACATCAGTCGGTAGCCTATGATGTAACTTCTGTATTTCCTGATTTTAAAGGCCTCAGGGGAGGAGAATCCTCCTTCAGACGTGTATTGCTAAAGGCACAGGCTCCATGCCGTGGTGCTTTTGGAAATTTGTTAGGCTCTACGGAAATAGAATTGGTAGAGGTTAAGGACAGGAAACCCCGAAAAATTTATGAAAGTCGTAATTGGGGTGATCTTGGGTTCATTCATGTTTGTTTTGACATCCGGGGAATGAAAATGCTAAGTAAGCGTTGTGCTGAACTCGGCCATCCATTTACAGTTGACAGCAGCAACTCTTTTGATATGGGAAAAGCCGCTGGACATTTCTCCTATATTGAAGATAATGACGGTACATTAATTGAATTTGTGGAAACGCATAAGCTTCCGATAATTGAAAAACTCGGCTGGTTTCTCAATATCAAGGACAGACCAATTGAAAAGCCTCTACCTAACTGGATGTTAGGAATGCTATCGTTAAACCGTGTGAAGGATTAATATTCAGTTCTTATTTAACTGAAAACTGCCCCGATCCAATTTTGTAATCATCACAATAGATTTCCAAGGTATAATTGCCTGCAGCATAATCGGAGCCTTTATCGTAAATGTAGGATAGCTTTTGCTTTGTATTATCAAACAGTACTTCCTGCGCTGCGGTGTAAAACTCTTCCTTGCCGTTGTACATAAAAGTACCTGAACCGCGGGCTACATCAAACAACACTTGTCCGTTGTCATCAATAATCCGGATCATAATCTTTTTACCTTCAACCGGGGCCACATTATTTTCCGCTAAATTGAAATCAACTTTAATTTTTCCTACCTGCCTGTTCCGGAAAGGTGATTCCCTTTCCCGGCCACGGTCATTAACAGCAACGATGCGTACATTTTCAGCTTTAAGCTGTGAAGCAATGATCACTTTACTAACCAGTTCTTCTTTTGTTTGCGCCAGTCGGTTTATGGAGTCCCCCAGAATATTCTTTTGGGTTTTAAGTGTTGTATTTTCTGAAAGCAGTTCTGTATTGACAGTTTTCAGTCGGGTAAGCTCATTATCCTTGAGTTTAAGTAATTCTTCATACCCTTCAACCCTGTCTTTCAATTCTTTGATTACCTGACCATTAGCTCTCCGGGTTCTACGCAGTTCAGTCTCTATTTCTTCTTTCGCTTTTGTTAACTCAGAGACATCTCCGCCAAGGCGTTGTATTTCTGCAATTTTTTGATCGAGTTCATTGCTGATTTCAGTTAGCCGTTGCATAGTGGTGGCTAATTCTTCCTCCGTGGTTGCTTTTTCCACCCGCAACTCTTCACGTTCCTGCCGGGTGAAATAGGTGTTGACGAATTGCACGATAATGATTACCGAAAGAAGTGCGATAATGATGGCATACTTCTTATTTGATTTCTTAGGCTTCCGGATTGCAGATGGATCATTTTGTGCAGATTCGCTCATAAACTTTAAGGTTAAAAGTGATGCAAAATTAACCGAATTGATCTTATTTCAACGTCTAAAATTGCAATACAACGTGTTGTTTGGTAAGTGATGGGTCAAAAAAGACAATGCCGCAGCGGAACAAATCGGCAGTGGTATACACCAATGGATGGTTCTTAATGTGCCGCCAGGCCTTTTCCATGTCCGGGCTGTCGTGAATATCATCCAGAATGAAAATACTTTTGTGATGCGAACGACTCAACAGCAATTCAAAATAGGTAAGGGTAGGTGCATAGCGATGGTTGGCGTCCATAAAGGCAAGGTCAATCTTTGGGATACGGGAAAGATGGGCATACAAGGTAGTATCCAGATTACCGGTGATCATTTCAATATTTTTTATACCTGCAAATTCGAAGCTGATGGAAGCGATTTCGGCAATAGAAGGAGCGCCTTCAAAGGTGAAGACACGTGCATTTTCTTTTTTGGCCAGGTAAAGTGTATTGATCCCGAATGATGTACCCAGTTCAACAATGGTTTTTGCTTTTGTATATTCTGCAATGCGCTGATACAGGCAAGAATATTGCGCTGAACTCAAGCTTACGGAAGCAATGCTGCTGATTTTTCGCTTAGTTCCTGACGAATGTTTTGAACCTGCACCGAAGTCTTTAATGTCAAGCTCGCGATGATCATTCGATAATTTTTTACGAAGCGATTCCAGCAGGGGGTCATACAGTGTTTCGCGCTTAACCACCTGGGTGTAGAAATCAAACAGGAAGGGGGAATGAAGGGAGTGTTCATCTACCGCATCAAGCCAGTAATTCAAATATGTTTTTATCTTGAATAATGCCGACACTTAATTGAGACGGAAAGGGGCAACCATCACAAATTCAGGAATGTTTACGTTGAGTTTTACACCGTCAACGATGCGTTCCATCTGGTAGGTCCCTGCCATTTTTCCAATTCCCGATTTCAGGTTACAACCCGAGACATACTGATGCAGTTCTCCGGGTTCCAGCACAGGTTGTTGTCCTACAACGCCTTCGCCTTCCACTTCACGTGGAAGAAAGCCGGCATCGAAAATATGCCAATGCCTGCGCATCAGTTGTATGGTGTTCTCACTTTGATTTTCGATGGTTATGCGGTACGTGAATACATAATGGTGTTGACTCGGACTGGAGTAGGAGGGCTGATATTCCGTCTCCACCGTTACGCGTATGCCTTGTGTTATTTCGGTTACCATAACCATCAAAAATATTAATTTTTTGGAATTAACAATCTTTCACCAAAATTCGCCCCTTATTTACGCAATCCCTATTAAATGGACGTTAAAATTGCTCCTTCCTGGAAATCCAGATTATCCGATGAGTTTACCCAGCCCTATTTCACCCAATTAGCTTCTTTTGTAAAGCAAGAGTATCAGTCAAGCACCGTATATCCTCCCGGTAAGGAGATTTTTAATGCGTTTAATGCCTGTGATTTTGAAACTACAAAAGTGGTCATTCTGGGTCAGGATCCATATCATGGGCCTGGGCAAGCCAACGGATTGTGCTTTTCTGTACACGATGGGGTGCGCATTCCACCTTCACTTGGTAACATTTTTAAGGAGATTCATCGCGATCTCGGTTTGCCAATTCCCACATCAGGAAACCTGGAACGCTGGGCCAGACAAGGAGTATTACTGCTGAATGCCACCCTTACTGTTCGGGCTGCCGCTCCAGGCTCCCATCAAAACAAAGGATGGGAAAATTTTACGGATGCTGTAATCCGAAAAATCTCTGAAGAAAAGAAACACATTGTGTTTTTACTGTGGGGAGCGTATGCACAAAAAAAAGGCGAGGTCATTGATCGCACGAAGCACCTGGTGTTAATGGCCGCACATCCATCTCCCTTTTCTGCCGAACGAGGGTTTTTTGGGTGCAAACATTTCAGTAAAACCAATGATTACCTGCGCAGCAAGGGGGAGAAGGAAATTGAGTGGTGACGTGCACAATAAAAAAGCTTCAGCGGATATTAAATACACTGAAGCTTTGTAGAAAATATCGTTCGATTATTCGATTAGTTTAAAGAATCTTCTCCACCGGATTTTGTTCAGGAATTTTTCATTCGGATCAATGGATAACCAGATAAAGAATCCCTTCCCAACAATATGATCTTCCGGAACAAAACCCCAGTACCGTGAGTCTAGGGAATTGTGGCGGTTGTCACCCATCATGAAATAGTAGTTCTGATTAAAGGTATAATCTCTTACCTCCTGTCCGTCAATAATAAGTTTACGGTCAACGATTTTCGCATCTTTCTGATGATCATACTGTGTAATGATAAACCCATAAAGTGCCAGTGTTGAATCAGTAATGCCAATGGTCGATCCTTTTTTCGGAACCCATAATGGGCCGAAGGTATCAATGGACCATCCGTGGTTAAATCCAATACCGGAACCATTGCCGTAGTAATCGGAATTCGGAAAAACGCCATTGATGTTGTCCTGTTTTTCAAGCACAACAGACTTGATGTACGGCAGTTGTTTCAATTCATCCGCC
>CAZCRJ010000287.1:0-4521 GCA_964501015.1 uncultured Roseivirgaceae bacterium
ATCCGATGCTGCAAGAAGTAAATATGACAATGAAGATCCTGCTTTTGCCATTGCCCTGACGCAGCAGGCCAAACTCCGCATTAAAATCGGGGAATATGAAAAAGCGGAAACAGACATAGGGCGTGCTCTTCAGATTTTTGACATGAAGAATAACCGCGATGACAAATGGTTTTCCTACAACATCAATGCGATTGAAACACAAGCGAAATTATATGGCATCAGGGGATTGTTCGATGAAGCCCAGGCCAACCTTGACAAGACAAACAACCTGATCAGAAAATCAAAAGTAAAACTCGATAATGAGTTATCTACCGCTGAGGAGTTGTCCAGTTTGCTTATTCAATTAGGGAAATACGTACAAACGGATCAACTGCTGACTAAACTTATCCCGGATTACGAAAAATTATACGGGGCACAATCGGTGCGCCTGATCGACCCAATAGTTAACCGTGGCAAAATTTTACTGGCGCGTGGTGATTACACTGAAGCTGAACGTGCTGCCATACGGGCTAATCAAATTGCCCTGTCAACGTATGGAGAAATTTCAACGAAGACCGCCTCAACCCAGCGCTTATTAAGCGACATCTATTACAACCTGGGAGATTATGAGAAAGCAAAAGTCAACATCAATAAAGCATTGGCAAGCCTTGAAAAACAGTTTGGCAGAAGTCATGTTGAAGTAGGCCGTTCCCTTTCACAACTTGCCCTTATCAAGTTTTTTGATGGCGATAATAAAACTGATATTGAAAATCTAATGATTGAATCCCGTGATATTATTGCCAACAAACTGGGAAAAGACAATCCCCAGTATGCTGAGATCTTGAAAAATATTGCACAGCTCTACATTGCAGAAAAACGCTACGACATCGCTTTCAACTCGCTGGCAATAGCCGAGAGCATCTGGATTCAAAAAGCAGGAGCTAAAAACAATATCAACACCGCCAGCATCAATATGTTAACCGGTGATGTATATTATCAAATGAAAGAATACACCAATGCTGACATATTTTATAAAAAAGCAAAAAGCCTGTACGAAAAGAACTTTAGTGTTTCCCACCCGGAGTATGTGAAATCAATTTCCAAACTGAGCAAGGTGTATTACATGCAGAAGGACTATAAACGCGCCAAGCAATACATTGAAGAAGCACTTATCAACTACGAAAACTTCATTAAGCAATATTTCCCTGCCCTCAGTGAACGCGAAAAAGCCAAATACTGGAATACCATCAAAAGTGATTTTGAGTTTTACAATACACTTGCCCTGAGTAACCTGGATGACTTTAAAGACCTGCGGGGTAAAATTTATAATTATCAACTGCTGACAAAAGCCTTACTGTTAAGTTCGTCTATTAAAATCCGTGAACGCATATTGAGCAGCTCGGATGAAGAACTAAAGGCCCGGTATAATAGCTGGCAGGAGAAAAAGGAACTATTAACAGTAGCACTATCCATGAGCCCAGCACAACTTTCAGAAAATGGCATCGATCCGATTGCATTGACTCAAGAAGTTGAGCGCATAGAAAAGGATCTCAGCCAGCGATCGGAATTGTTTGGTCAGAATTTTGAAAATAAGCGTATCACGTTTGACGATGTGCGGAAATCACTGAAGCCGAACGAGGTGGCCATGGAGATGATACGCTTCCGGTATTTCGATCATTCCTTTACCGATTCCATAATCTATGCTGCAACGTATGTACGCACCGACACCAAAATTCCACAGGTGATTGTCTTAAAGGAGGGCAGCAGAATGGAAGGCCGTTTCTTCCGATCATACAAGAATTCTATACAGGCCAGAATAAAGGACGTATACTCCTATAAAGTATTCTGGGAGCAGATTCAGAACGAGACCGGCAAAGCAGCAACCATCTATTTATCGGCTGATGGCATCTATAACCAAATTAACCTGGAAGCTATCCCCACTCCGGATGGTCGCTACATCCTTGACAATGCAAATATTGTAATGGTTAGCAATACAAAAGATTTATTTCTCCGGAATCTGAAACCCAGGAAAGCGCCAGAATTTACAGCAACTATGGTGGGTAACCCTAAGTTTTACCTGGCTTCAGCCGACAACATTGTTTTTCCTGACCTTCCCGGTACCGAAAAGGAAGTCAACCAACTTGAATTCCTGTTGAAACAAAAAGGATGGAAGTCAACCAATTATCAAACCTTACAGGCTACAGAAGACAACATTAAAGAAATGAACAGTCCCAAAGTACTTCATATCGCCACACACGGTTTTTACAAACCTTCTCCGGAATTACGTTTGGAAGATGAAATGGAAGGCAACGAAGCCGAACTTGCCAAAAATCCATTATTGCGAAACGGATTATTAATGACCGGAGGTGGCGACCTGTATTCCAAAACAGAGTTTAACTACAATATGGAGAATGGCATACTCACTGCCTATGAAGCCATGAACCTCAACCTGGATAATACCGACCTTGTGGTGCTTAGTGCCTGTGAAACCGGATTGGGCGACATGGAACAAGGTGAAGGTGTATATGGCCTTCAACGTGCCTTCCTGGTGGCAGGAGCCAAAGTGTTAATCATGAGTATGTTCAAAGTGGATGACGAGGCAACCCAAAAACTCATGCTCAAATTTTACCAGAAATGGCTTAACACCAACAACCTGCGTCAAAGTTTAATCGAAGCAAAGAAAGAATTACGGGAAGAATATCCCGATCCCTACTACTGGGCAGCCTTTATGATGATTGGAATAGAATAAGCTTCATGAACTGAACCCACATTGATTGGCCGGTCAAAAATCTTCTGTTTTTGACTGGCCATTTTCTTTTTATACTTGCCGCATGAAAACATTCGCCTCCGATAACTATAGTGGTGTTCATCCTGAGATTATGGATGCCCTTAACCGTGCGAACCAGGAGCACATGGGATCGTATGGATCCGATGATATCACACAACGTACCATCAAACTTTTTCAATCCATATTTGGCCACGCCATTGATGTCAACTTTGTATACAATGGAACAGGAGCCAATGTGCTGGGACTAGGTGCTGCTACCCAGTCATTCCATTCTATACTTTGTTCAGAACTGGCGCACATTAATGTTGATGAATCAACTGCACCCGAAAAGTTTACGGGATGTAAATTAGTCGGCATACCTACTGTCGATGGAAAAATATATCCTGATCAGGTTGAAGCTCGCATACAACGCCTGGGTGATCAGCACCATCCACAAGTCAAAGTGATTTCCATTTCACAGTCTACTGAATACAGTACTGTTTATACCGTGGAAGAAGTGAAGGCGCTCTCCGCAGTAGCAAAAAAATACAACATGTACCTGCATATGGACGGAGCACGCATCAGCAATGCTGCCGTAAGCCTTGGAAAAGATTTTAGAGATTTTACTAGTGATGCCGGAGTAGATATTCTTTCTTTCGGGGGCGCCAAAAATGGATTGATGTTTGGGGAAGCCGTTATCTTTTTCAACCCTGATGTCGCCAGAAACTTTTCCTACATTCGCAAGCAGGGCATGCAGCTGCATTCCAAAATGCGTTTCATCAGCGCTCAGTTCGAAGCCCTGCTCACCAATGATTTATGGAAACGTAATGCTGAACATGCTAACCGCATGGCTAAAAAATTAGAACATGGCCTGCGGCAAATTCCGGAAATCAAAATCACACAATCGGTTGATGGGAATGGCGTATTTGCCATTATCCCGAAAGAAATTACCGAGGCCCTGCAGGAAGAAATGTATTTCTATGTGTGGAACGACCGCACCAATGAATGTCGTTTAATGTGTTCATTCGATACGAAGGAGGAGGAGATTGACGGGTTTGTGGAGAAAGCTAAAGGCCTTATCAATGTCCCCCGCTGGCGGGGGTAGGGGGTGGAAAAATATGGAAGCTGGAAAGGAAAATTTTTGTGTCTACAACCCAAAATTGCAACCCTTTGCGAACTAACTTCGAAAAAATATGACGAAGACAGAAGCATGCCTTTGGAAATAGGCGTTACGAGCGGGTTTAAGAAAAGGATATAGCTTCAGCAGACAACGACCGGTTTTGAATTATATCGCAGATTTCATGTGCAGGGATTTGAAGTTGACTATTTAAGTTGATGGAATTACACATAGCTGGAGCGAACCTGTTGAAAACGATAAGATAAGAGAGAGCAGGTTAATGGAAGTTGGATTTCAAATAATACTTTTCAGTGATGAGGAAGTTTTGAAAAACATTAATAGGGTAATTAAGGCCATTGACAGTAAGGTAGAGGAAATTGAATCAAGTCTTCCTAAGCCAGTGAAGAAAAGGCTGCGGCAAAAACGGGCCACCCCCTCACCCCCGCCAGCGGGGGATAACTTTGCTTAAATTAAAGTCTTATTAATTCCATAAACGCTGAAAACGAAATCCTGGCTGAACCCGTGGCCATAAAGGCATGGGCCGAAAACAGGACTATTTTTATTGAGCTTACAGATGGAAGACTGATAGGCTTTCCTGCATATCGGTTTAAGTTATTAAAAGATGCAACAGATGAACAACTTAAAAAAGTAGAACTCC
>CAZCRJ010000288.1:0-4514 GCA_964501015.1 uncultured Roseivirgaceae bacterium
GAACATGATATTCCGAATAACCCGCTTGTCGAGAGGCATGATGATGTCGGCCAGATCAATTTGTAATTTTATATCCTGACCGGATTTCATCATGGGTTTAACTTCTTCCTGAATTTCATTCAAGAAGTGGGTGATGTCCACCATTTCTTTTTCTATTTCGATACGCCCTTCTTCCAGCCTGCCGAGGGAAAGGAAGTCGTTTAGGATGGCGGTGAGATGATTGACCGAAGATTTTATCCGCTGAATATGCTTCTCGATTTTTTCAGGCTCGTTCTTATCCTTATACTGTCCAATTAAGGAGGTTGAGCTGAGAATAGTGCTTAATGGCGTCCGGAACTCGTGTGAGGCAATAGAGACAAACTTTGTTTTCAGCTCATTGAGTTCACGTTCCTTATCCAGCGCTTTCCGGGTTTCTTCTTCTGCTTTTTTTCGCTCGGATATTTGCTCTTGAAGAAAATGATTGGCCCGCTCAAGATCGTTCACCAGGGAATTGAGTGCTTCAGTACGACCCTGAACTTTTTTTTCCAGTTCAGCGGCATACACCAGCAATTGTTCTTCATTGCGTTTCAGTGCTTCTTCTGCCTTTTTACGCTCAGTGATGTCAATAATAAAGGCCACCACTACAAAGAGTTTATTAATTTCTTTATAGCTCAAGCTTATCTCAACCGGAAATTCAGTACCATCCTTTTTTACAGCCATAAGGTCACGGCCGGCACCCATTCGCCTGGGAGAAGGGTTTTCGTTAAATTGTTTTCTAAAATCCACATGGCGGGCGTGGTACCGGAGCGGCAATAATATCTCTAAAGGTTTGCCTGTCAGTTGTCCTGAATCATAGCCAAACATGCGTTCAGAAACAGGGTTGGCAAGCTGAATAATTCCCTCAGCATCAACCATAAGAATACCTTCAGCAGAGCCCTGAAAAATCTCACGGAAGGTGTCCGATGAGGAGAAGGCTATTTGGAAAATCTTATTCATTACAAAAATCGCACTAATTTAGGGGAGATTGTCAGGATGACAAAAATCAGGTTATTTATTGACATTGGTCTGTTTTAAGGCTAAAAATTCCTCTTACGTTCGCAACTGGTAAAATTCATTTCGAGTAAAGGGGTTTATGAAATCAGTTCTATGTGCTTTAGATTTTAAGGAGGCTTCTGACAATGTCATAAAGGCAGCGTTGGCACTGGCGATGCAAAAGGAGGAAGCCCTTGTAATCTTATATGCTTATCGGTTACTGATGCCTAAGGATCAGGATATTGCGGGTTTTCGTACAGCTATGGAGTTACACGCCCGGACGGAATTTGAAACTCTTATGAAGAGACTGAATGTTGATCAAAAAACTCCCTTTGAGTTTCGTGCTGAAATTGGTTTCCTTTCCGATCGTATTGATGCCTACCTGAAAACAAACCCTGTCGATACCATTGTTATGGGCCAACACCTGGCACATGCAATTCGTGAGAACTCAGGACTGACCTTCGAAAATTTTCTGGAAACGACTAAGGTTCCGGTATTGGTTATTCCAGAAGTACCGGAAGCAGCATAGGAGCGATAATCTTGACAAAAAAGAACGTTTGATTCTGTTATAAATAGTTTAATTTTAAGAACTGTTAAACGTAAAATTCTTATGAAAAAAATACTTGTACCCACTGATTTTTCGAAAGAAGCTCAAATTGCAGCCGAAGTTGGCAGCGATATCGCCCGTAAATCAGGGGCAGAACTTATTCTGTTACATGTGATTGAGGAAGGCTCAAAAGAGTCAATTAAAATAACAGGAGAAATTTCGTACCAGAGCTCGGAAGATAAACTCTTCACCATGAAATTGATTGAGCGCTCCAAAAAGCAAATGGAAAAGCTGGCGGGTGATAAAATGTTCACAGGCGTGAAAGTAAAGCCTGAACTACGCATGGGATCACCCTTCCATGGTATGCGGTCGATCATCACGGAACAAAAGGTTGACCTGGTGGTGATGGGTACAGCCGGAAAAACCAATCTGGCAGAAATGATTATCGGGTCCAATACAGAAAAGGTAGTGCGCCATGCCACCTGTCCGGTACTAACCATTCAAAAACGTCCTACTAGCATGGATTTTAAAAATATTGTCTATGCAACCTCCATGAGCAAAGACGAAGAAGTGTTTTCACGCTTCGTGAAACGTGCCCAGGAAATGTACAATTCAACTATCCACCTGGTGCGCATCAATACTCCCGGTAATTTCCAGCGCGATGCCGTGGTGAAAAAGTATATGACTGACTTTGCCAAGAAACTTCAGCTGAAGAATTTCACGATTAATGTGTTCAATGATATAACGGAAGAAGAAGGCATCATTTACTTTGCTGAGAGCATAAATGCCGATATGATTGCTATGGCTACTCATGGCCGTACAGGGTTTGCCCATGTGCTGGCCGGCAGTATTGCAGAAGATGTAGTAAACCACAGTAAACGCCCCGTGTTTACATTTGTAGTAAAGCATAAGAAGTAAGTAAATCAATTTATAAAAAATGAAAGACCTGAAGGTTAATTACCGTTCAGGTCTTTTTTTATTCGCTTGCGATGAAGGATTACTACCGGATATTAGGTGTAGCACCAGGATCTTCACTGGCCGAGATCAAACGAGCCTACCGAAGATTGGTACAGCAAGTCCATCCAGATGTAAACCCTGATCCCCGTGCACAGGACCTTATTCAAGAAGTAAACGAAGCGTATGAAATACTGGGGAATGATGTAAAAAGAAGGGCGTATGATTATCAACGCACAAATCCCATTCCTTTTGAAGAGCCGCCTGCACCACCTAAACATCGTGACCCGGCTTACCACAGACAACCCCGGCCCACACCGCGTGCTGCGGGTATAAGTCAGCAAGAGGTAATGGCGAAAGCATTACCGTACATGAAACCCATCTATTGGGTTGCCTGCTTACTTAGTCTCGTTATAGTAATGGATTTTTTTCTGCCCCGAGAACAGCACATCGAAACAATTGTGAGTACAACCTCTACAGAATTTAGAAAAGGCTGGCAGGGATATATAATAACTGATACTGGCCGGGAGTTGAATCTTTCAGGAAGTGATTTCCTGGTGCTTGAGGTGGGCGATCAGCTTATCCTTACAGAGTCTTCACTACTGAAAGTGTTAGTGAAAATTGAATATGCGGAGGAAGAGATCACTAACCTGGGTACGCTGTATAGAAACTTTCTTTTTCTGCCTATTCTCCTTGTTACGGTATGTGGTATTTGGGTTTCAACCTCAGGCACAATTGAGTTTCGGTTTAACCTCGGCTTGGTATCAACATTCCTTATTATCTTTACGTTGATCATACTTTTCAAGTAAATGGCGAAAAAGAACGACTGGAAGAAGCGCGATGGGATTGTATTTTCCACATCCGATAATTTTGATTTCACCTATCGTGAAAACCATGAATCCAGTACGCTTCCGCCTCAGCAGCAACAGCTTCGTGTATTGCTGGACAAAAGCGGAAGGGCGGGTAAACAAGTCACCCTTGTTACCGGTTTTGTTGGTGCCGAGGACGATCTGAATTCCCTGGGAAAGCATCTCAAAAATAAGTGTGGTGCGGGAGGATCAGTCAAGGATGGTGAAATCCTTATTCAAGGTGATTTTCGCGACAAGGTAGTGCAGCTGTTGCTGAAGGATGGCTATAAGGCCAGGCGATCAGGGTAATAAGCTAAATGTCCTTGCCCAGCGTCATACTAATGCTTCTACCACAATGGTGGGCTTCATGGTTACCGTTGAAGTAATGGAGTTGGAGATCAGACAGGCTGCTTCAGCTTTCTGTAAAACACGCTCAGCTTTTGCATAATCTTCTTCACGCGTAATCACCAGGTAGGGCTCCAGTTCAATCGCAGTCATTTTATATTTCCCGTCTATTTGTTCCAGCTTTCCTACAGCATTACAGGAAAAGGCTATCACTTCCAGGCGTGAATTTTCCGCAATCGCTAAAAAGGTAGTCATCAGGCAACTGCTTACCGCAGAGGTGAAAAGGTGTTCAGGCGACCAGATGCCCGCTACTCCATTTGGAAATGGAGGGGGTGTAGCCACGGGAACAGCCTGATCAAAATCATCAGAGGTCAGGACACCCTGGCGGCCGTGTTGCCAGATCAGATTTACAGTATAGGAATGCGATACGCTCATGCTCAGAATTTTTTTGTAAACATCCATTAATTAAAAGTTTAGTACTATGACTTAAGTCACAGAACCTTAAAAATCATACTGATTTAAAGCCTTTTTAGTGGGATTGGTTGATTCAGGGTTATGAAAGGTAACCATATACTGAGCCTATTTACCACCCATGTATTCCGTTTGATAGACAGACCATGTGAACCTATATTGCTTCCATCCTAAATTATAAACGATTTGTTCATGAAGCGATTTTATCGAATCCCAAGGCATTGGTTGGTTATGCTGCTCGGCTGGCTTTCCATTGCTGCTTTCGCGCAAGAAGAAGTAAAACTTGCTCCGGTTACGCGAACCTATGCCATTACCAATGTTAACATTATACAGGGCCC
>CAZCRJ010000289.1:0-4507 GCA_964501015.1 uncultured Roseivirgaceae bacterium
AAAAAGTAACCGCTGCGCTGGATTTTAACCTGGCTAATGCCCAATGGTTGCAGCAACTGCGGGCTGCCAAGAACGCTGAAATGGCCCAGCTAAACAACGAACAGCAGCTTAACCAATTAGGCAAACAGGTAACCGATCTTGAACTTCAGAAAACAGAACAGGAACAAAGACTAAAGCTGGCCGTAGAGAATGCCCGCAAGGAACTGCTGGCCAATATCTCCAAATGGAAACAAACGTATTTGTTTACGGCCACCGCAGCAGGAAAAGTTGCCTGGCTTGGCATCATGGAGAACGAAAAATTTATTGACGCAGGCAAGGCAGTTGCGACCATTATTCCTGAAACAGGGAGTTTAACAGCTCTGGCCGAGTTACCGATACGGGGCTCCGGTAAAGTAAAAACCGGGCAGCGGGTAAACATCAAGCTGGAAAATTATCCGTTTGAGCAATATGGTTTAATTACCGGAAAAATCACCTCCATATCAGAAGTGCCGGATGAGGATAAGTACCTTGTAACAGTTGAATTGTATGACGGTCTCAAAACCAATCTTTCGCAAGCGTTACCATTCAAGCAGCAGCTGGCAGGCACTACAGAAATTATTACCGAGGATTTGAGGCTGTTGGAGCGGGTGGTATATCAGTTTAGGAGGCTGTTGAAACAATAAACCAAACTTGTTTTACCTCATTAGTTATCCATAAAGTTCCTGATGTGATATTTTAAATCATTCACCGTATACTCTGAGGGGAGTTTCTTCCCGTTGATAAAAATAGTCGGTGTTGCCTGTATATTCACCTGCCTGCACCACGCATCATGTTCACCTAGAACTAAATCCACCTCATTTTCATTCACCGTTTCAATTGGGTGGTCTTCTTTCCATCTGTTTACATTCATCCTTCCGTTTTGTGAAAACCAGGCAGATAAAGATTTAACAGCATGTCCATTTGAATTTGCCAACGACAGTGCTGCCAGATGCCTTACCATTTTGGTCGCGTCAGAATTCGTGCCTGACGAGTCAACTGCAAAGCGAAACCTGACTTTCAATTTTTCCCCAAAACGTTCCACCAATTCTTCGATAATTCTGTGCGCATAGGAACAAGGGCCACACATGGGGTTGCTTACAACAGTCAACTCAACCGGGGGGTTGTTTGCTCCAACCTGGATTTCATTGGTGAAGTCACCTAAGTTAACCTCTGCTTCCTGATTCAGCAGTGCTTTAAATATTTTTTCACTCCTCATAAATTTGTTCAATGTACGCTCCATGCCTGGTACTTTAAAGGAGTCAATAAACCGCTCACGAACGGCCAACCAAAATGCCAATGGCAATGAAAAGCTCACGAACACAAGGTAAAGACCTGTTACAGAAACAAAAAGCTTGGAAAGTGGTGGCCATAAAAGGAAAAATTCAACCCAGAAAATCCCCATCACAATCAGGCATAACGGACACCATTTTTTGATTACCCACCCTTGGTAATAGATTGAAAACAGGCTAAGAGGCAATGCCAGGATATTTAACAGGAGCAAAACACCCGTACCTGGTGCGCCCACAATTGTTGATAGGGCTAACCAAAGACTTCCACCGAAAAAATACCATAGCCCAATTTCCGAAAGATGAATAAGCCCGAAAAGGCGGGAAGCAGGCGAATGTATGACGGCATCGCAATCTGTTTTGCTGCCTATCCGGCAGATTGCAGCAATGTAGGTGTTCCCTCCGCCAAATTGCTTCTGCAAAAGAAGCATACAAATTATAAATCCAAGTACTTTGAGGAAGTAGAGCAAAAGCGGCCCTAGTATAAAGGCTGACCAGAGTAACATCACACTCACCAATGAACCGGAAAGATACAGGCTTCCAGAACTGAAAATCTCTGATTTTCGTTTTTGCTTATAGTCAGCTTCCCCGGATTTTTCTTTAGCCTCGACCAGCAACGCAACCCCTGTCCATTTTTTTTCAAATTCTTCAACAGGCTCAATCACTACACCCGCTTCGGGATCGATGTAATGCATCTTTTTATCCGCAAGCTGTTTCAATACGACAAAGTGCCCGTTGTTTTTGTGTAAGTGGGCAATGGCAGGGTAGGGAATTTCTTTAAGCTGTTCTTCATTGATTCGTGTGGCAAGGCTTGCAACGCCCAAGTCATTTAAGCAATCTGTAATCGCTAATAAAGATGGGTAATTCGGATGAACTTTAATTTGCGTTAAATATTTTCTAGTGGATTTTATTCCTAGGCTAATCAATAAATTACAAAATGTGGCATGGGCATTGTCACTTTGATCATTCTGATAGAAAATTCTCATTTTGGGGAATATTATTTGAAAGCAAGTGGGGCTGCCTCAGAAAATAGCTTTCTGAATAATATAGTTTGAACATCCTGGGCATTTCCAACATGGTTAGCGCAGATTGCAATTATGAAACGCGAAAACAACTTTACTATTAATCGCATGACTAATTCGCTAGGTATTGACATTTTTCAACTAACCGCTCTTGAATAAGAATCAGTTTCGCCTCGGCTTCCCACTCACGATTTTTTCCAACAATTTTTTCCAGCGGGATTTGCATTTCATCCCAATGAACAACTATTACTATGGTACTCTTTTCCAACGATTTCATTTCTGTATTTGCATGACAAAGAATGTTTTTGAATGAACCAAATTTACCTGCAACTATATATATATTTTTAAGCTCGGTTAATGCCTCTGTAGAATAAGGAAAGTCCTTTAGGGCTAATGGAATTAGCCAATATGCCGCACTGTCGACCTGCCCTTTCGTAACAAAAACCCTTGCATAAAGCGTAGCCCTATAAAGAAACCGAAGTTGAACATCTTCACCAATACTCAGATATCCAGAATACTGATGCTGATCACCATATTTTAAATAATACAGGGCTGAATCAGGGTTTGATTCTTCCATATGAATATGATAAAGATAATCACAAGAATTATGGATGAGTCCTTCATAAGAGATCATCATGTTTGAAGGTGCCTCTATCTTCTTTTCGGCTCTTATAGCAGTTTGAATTATTTTATTAAATAAGCTTTTTGCTTCAGAGAATTTTTGGTGTTCAAACAAAATATCCCCTTTGTAATAATACGCGGCCAGTTGAAGATAGGTCGATGAGCTTTCCGAGATTATTGAATCAAAGGTTTTTATCGCATCATTGTCTTTATCATTAAGCCATAGATTCTTTGCTCTGCTGAATTTGAGAATTGCTTCATCTTGTGCCTTTGCGGAAAAGGGTGCAAAAAAAAGTAACGAAATACATAGGAGATTGCCAAAATACAGGCAATCCCCTAAAAACAATTGAATAAAGATTAAAGATTTACGGTGCAACGGCATACTCACATGCTATAATTCCATAACGTAGATTCCATAACTTCTTGACCAATTTGTTGGCATCCATAACGAAGTATTACCATCTCCTCCCTTTAGGTTGGAGTAACAGCATACTTACATGCTAATTCCATAACGTAGGTTGCATAACTTCTTGACCAATTGTTGGCATCCATAAGGAATCTGATTTCTGATTCGGAATAATAACAAGTACTACCATCTCCTCCCTTTAGGCTTTGGAGTTCTGATTGGTTAAGCTGAAAGGCTTCAAACTTTTTCATTTTACTTAAGATTTAAAAAAACCTACTCATTCGCTTTTCGGCATCCGCAGCAGAATTTGTGTTAGCTTTCAAAATTCTGCACAACAAACATGTGAAACTCCATTCTAATATTATTGGAATGACAAAAAATTGGCTTCTGAAGATTCGAATTAAATGGCTTACGGCATTCAGAGCCCTGAAGCTTCAACAGAAAGGTGGACTTTGTCGGATGGTACATTACCCTATGAGTTTTATAGACCTTAGTTATCTTTCATATGGGTGGCTCAAATATCTATCGAAAAAGGTAGAAATAGCCGGATTACTTGGGCTGGGTGCGTCTAAAACTTCCAATTTTCCATTCCTATCTATCAAAACATACTTCGGAATGGGTGGTACTTGAAATGCTTTAGCTCCATCGGATTTAGGATCTAACAAGTAATGATTGTTACTTTTAAATGGCAATTTTTTAATGCCACTATCCCACTCTTTTTCAGAATTATCTATTGAAATGAAAATGAAACTAATTCCTTTATTAAGGTAATGATTCTGCAGATTTTTTGAGCTGTTCATTTCTTGTAAACATGGTTTGCACCAACTCGACCAAAAATCTAAATATATACTATAGTCTTTATTGAGTTCAATTATTTCAGCAAGAGATATGGTTTCACTCTTCATGGTTTTTAATTTCACCGATGTCAGAAATTCTTGAGTATTCAAATGACCTTTTTGATCAACCAAACCTTGTATATGATCCACATATCGATTATTTACAGCATTGATTAAGAATTCAGAAACGTGCTGATCAACAAATTCTTGCCCTTTAGCAAAATTTTTTTTAATAAGTTCCATTGCTATGTATTCCCTAGATTCTCCTTTCAATATCTTATTTGTTACAGCCATTCTTACATTCATGTCGCTTTGAAG
>CAZCRJ010000290.1:0-263 GCA_964501015.1 uncultured Roseivirgaceae bacterium
GCAACAAGTAGCGCGGTGAAAAATTCAGGTAAAGGTATAGGAATGGCAAGACAGGACTTTTTAAGATTCTGCGTAACCGGAGGAAGTCAGGATCGGATGAATGATCTCCTATCCAGGAGTTAAGAATTACCAGACGTCTGATGCGTTCCGGCATTCGCATGGCAACTGCCAGCCCAATGGGGCCGCCAAAATCATGAAGTACCAACGTGACGTTATCCACGTTCAGGAAGTCAATAATCTGAACCAGGCGCTCAACATGTTGC
>CAZCRJ010000290.1:273-4481 GCA_964501015.1 uncultured Roseivirgaceae bacterium
GCTTCAAAGAATAATCATAATCATCCGGTTTTTGTGATAATCCAAATCCAACATGATCGATTGCAACACATCTATAACTTAGAGACAAGCGCTTGATTACATTTCTGAAATCAAAACTCCACGAGGGAGTTCCATGAATGAACAACAGGGTATCGCCCTTACCTTCATCAATATAGTGTTGGGCAATAGCGTCTTTAATAAAATATCGTGATGTGAAGGGATATTCATGTTTATCCAGCCATTGTGGTTGTTCCATATACTCTTGGTTTATATCAACAAAGGAACCCCAAAATGCTGAGTGTAACCTTGGTCTACACCAACACTTATATCTTAACAGTGTTGTATAACTTACTGAAATTGGTTGGATCTATACCTAAGTATGAAGCGATGTATTTATGCGGCACTAGTTGCAATAATCCAGGGCTACGTTTAGTGAATTCTCTGAAGCGTTCTTCCATAGTAAGGGTATGCAATTCAACATGCCGGGTAATAATACCGGCCAACACAACCTCTGTCATCTTCCGGAATAACCGCTCAACAGTGTGGGAAGAATCAAATAATTGCTGAAGATCCGTAAAGGTAATCGCAAATACTTCGCTATCGGTTAAACAAGTAAGGCAACCCTGTGCGGGTTTTTGAAACAAGAAGGATTCAGGAATGGCACATAAGCCGGGTGGATAGGTAAAGGCCAATACGATTGGTCTTTTATCCGATTCCACAAACGACATCTGAACTCCCCGCACAACGAAATACATTTCCCGCTGAATTTCACCTGGAGTAACGAGAACAGTACCTTTCGGAAAAGATTTCAACCTTAAGCGGGAGTGAACTAATTCAACAGTAGCCGTATCTACTGTGGTGAATCGGTTGAAATACGCATGCAGATCCATACTTCGATTAATAGGCCAGCAAATGTCCTATCGCTGCTGACACTTTTTCAGCATTCGGTAACATCATTTTTTCCAGGTCAATATTTAAGGGCACCGCTGGTAAATTTTCTGAGCCAAGTGTCCATACAGGAGCGTCCAGGTCGCTAAAACACTGTAGTTGGATTCTCCCAGCCAGCGATTCAGCAAAGGAGTTGAGCAATGGTTCTTCAGTAAGTACCATTGCGCGGCTGTGTTTCTTAACGGAGTGTACCACACTTTCCCAATCAAGCGGATTAAGAGAACGTAAATCAAGTATCTCAATCCGACCTTCATAGGAAGCAGAGGCATCTTTAGCCCAATACACACCCATTCCATAGGTAATAATCACAGCAGATTCTCCGGCTTCGATTTTATCTTCATGTGCTTCCTGCACTATGCGGGCTTTCCCTAGCGGGATGATGTAGTCTTCATCCGGTTCAATTGTCTTGGCCTCTTGTGTACCATGGACCTTACTCCAATACAATCCTTTATGCTCAAGTAATACAACAGGGTTAGGGTCATAGAAGGAAGCCTTTAGCAAGCCTTTCATATCGGCCGCATTGGAAGGATATACTACCTTAATACCGCGGATGGTCAGTAATGTTGATTCAATACTTCCGGAATGATAGGGGCCTCCTCCTCCATACGCACCAATGGGAACACGAATGAGTGATTGAATCGGGAATTTTCCTTTAGACAAGTAACAACTCTTAGACAATTCTTCCACCAACTGATTGATGGCCGGCCATATGTAATCGGCAAATTGAATTTCAACGATAGGCTTTGCTCCTACTGCCGACATTCCCGCTGTGGAGCCAACAATATAAGCTTCCTGTATCGGAGTATTAAATACTCGATCATCGCCATACTTTTGCGCCAACGTTGCCGCTTCACGGAACACACCGCCCAGTCGCTTACCCACGTCCTGTCCGTAAAACAAGGCTTCCGGATGGTTGCGCAGAATTTCATCTACAGCATGGAGGGCGGCATCCACCATTACAACTTTCTCGCCTCCTGCCGGTACGCGCACACCTTTTTCTTCTGTAATGGGGGTGGGCGCAAATTCATGACTATTGAAATCATCAGGATCCGGATCAGGCGAATGAAGCGCCCGTTCATAATCGCGTTGAACGCGAGCATGTGCTTCCGCACGAATACCAGCTAGTGTCTCTTCACGCTCACCAGACTTTAGTAAAAAGGATTCAAGTTTTACGAGTGGATCGTCAAGTTGCTGCTTTTCCAGGTCATCGCCCCGATACCATTCCTTCCTTACACCGGAAGTATGATGTCCCAAAAGAGGGCATTTTGCATGTACCAATATTGGTGATCGTTTTTTTCGCACTTCACCAATTGCCTTTTTCATGCCTTCATAGGATGCGACAAAATCAGAACCATCCACGCGCATGCGGCTCATTCCTTTGAAGCCCGCAGCATAATCATAGGCATCCATAGCACGCATTTCATCACCCGTTGCCGATATTCCCCAGTCGTTATCCTGTATGAGATAAATAATGGGCAATTTTTTCAGTACGGCCATCTGAAAAGCTTCTGCCACCTCTCCTTCTGTTACGGATCCATCACCAAGAGAACATAGTACTACCGGTTTGCTTTTTCCGGACAATAACTTTTGTGATTCAAGGTAGGCAATACCGTGCGCCATGCCCGTTGCCGGGATAGCCTGCATGCCGGTAGCAGAACTTTGATGTGGTATGATGGGAAATCCTTCGCGCTTTAAAGATGGATGTCCATAGTACGAACGGCCACCGGAAAATGGATCATCACGCTTGGCCATTAACTGAAGCATTAATTCATATGGTTCCATACCAAGCCCTAAAAGAATAGATTCATCCCGATAATATAAGGATGCATAATCGTATGGAGTAAGTTGAAAAGCAGTAGCCAGTTGGATGGCCTCATGTCCTCGCGATGTACTGTGCACATACTTACTGCAAATCTCACGGTTTTCGTCATAGGTCTCAGCCATTCTTCTGGCAACGCACATAAGATCGTATGCCTTTAGCAAAATTGTACGATCAATAGAGGTTTTTGATAAGGATGCAGACTTTGTATCAACAGGTTCTTCCATAACTACGTCAACGATGTGGGCCAAAGATACAGATTTTGTAAAACTTAAAGGTTTCAACGAACCCCCACGGCAAACTGTCTAATACCCCGCAATGCAAGCTGATAAAAATCATCCGCATGCGTGATCCCGGTCATCGCAAAGCATAAAATACTAAACGACATTAGTTCCAGTAAACGATCACATACTATTATAACCACTAAAAAAGGAGGTAAATTATGACACTACTAAAAGCACCGGTATTACCCAGCTTGTTAACCGACAAGTGGATGTCTGATTTCTTCGACACTGAACGTTTCTTTGATGCTGACTGGATGAAAAGAGTTCAGGTTATCCCGGCTGTAAATGTAAAAGAACTGGAAAAAGAGTTTGAAATCGAAATGGCCGCACCAGGCTTGAACAAAAAGGATTTCAACATCCAGATCGACAAGGGTATAATGACCATCTTCACGGAAAAGAAAGAAGAAAAAGAAATTAAGGAAGATGAGTATACCCGTAAGGAGTTTAACTATACCAGTTTTACACGTTCGTTCAACTTACCGGAAAATATCAATCCTGAAAAAGTTGAAGCGAAATATGAAAATGGAATTCTGCGGATTATGATTGGCAAGCAAATGCTGACCACCGGAAAACCAATGAAGTCCATAGAAGTAAAATAAGTATAGGAATTAAAGAAAAAAATTATGCGTGGCAACCGCACGGTTTAATGGGATCACAAAGCATCCCTACCAGTCATCAAGGGGTACGGTTTGATAGGGTTACGCATAGTTTGAAGTCCCGGAGCTTTCCGGGACTTCTTTTTTGTTCAGTAGTTAGGTACGACCTTTTGATTGATGAATTAGTTCTTTTTAGTCACATCATCTAGGCTGGCAAACTTCCTTCCCAGCCCGGATACGGCAGCCACATTAAAAAATCCAACAGCTTTATTACCGGAAGGACTGGCAGGTGAAATATTGGTGGAAACATTAGCCAATGGTGTGGCAAACAATTCGGAGAAACCACCGGGGCGATCGGTCTGAATCACTACCTGTGTCATGAAATCAAAAGATGCATCAGAAAGGGAATGGAGTTCAACAAACAGTGAATCCCCTACCACATACGGTGACACAAAATTATTGTTGGCATCCTGATCAAATGGATTGATGGCGGTGCGTATGGGCGCTATAAAGGCTACACCGCTGAAATTACCTCCACGGGTAAATCCGGCATCGTACGCG
>CAZCRJ010000291.1:0-4480 GCA_964501015.1 uncultured Roseivirgaceae bacterium
TAAATAAAAAGTTAAATTAATACTAAAATAAATAAAATACTGGAATATTTAAATAACATGGAGCCTTCCAAATGGGAAGACCTCCATGCTGATACCGCCCAGCTTGAGCCGCAGAAGGCCGTAACCAAGGTTTAATTTAATACTTACTCTTTCCAAACTGCTCCTACACCGGCATCCCATAATTTCTTATTCAGCGCAGGAATATCCTTTTCCAAAAGTACTCTTACCCTTGCTTCTAGCGCTGTCCATTCTTTGCTTAGTTCTTCTAACCGATCGAGGGAAGGTTTATTGACACGAGGTATGTCACTTTCGATATGATTAAGAAGAAACATATATTCTGCTGTAAACTTGTTAGGGAAATTTTCAACATCATCATACGCTTTTGACTTGCGTTGTACCATATCTTCATCCCAGGTTTTCATGCGCGTAAGTAATTCGTTTCCTTCCGTTTTCAGGCTGTTATATTTTTCATCTCCTGGGAGTGCGGCTAGCAGTTGAGTTAGTTGATTCCTTTTGGCATCCAGAGAATTGACAAGCCGGTGCATGGTTGTGAGCTCCGCTTCCATCTTGCTCATTATACTATGATACTCCTGGTACGTTTTGGCATCTGATGAATAAAGGGGATTGGGCAAAATCTCAAATTCCTCACGCACTGTCTGCTCACCTGCTTTCAGAGTTACCGAATATTTTCCGGGCGAAGCCTTATGCCCTCGGTAGCTGGCTTCAATATAGGCTCCGGTAACACCTGGCATTGTTGGATAGCGCATATTCCACACAAAGCGATTTAATCCTTTATTCATGGCAAGAACTGGCTCTGGTGCTGGGCCTCCATCGTATCGCTGAAAGGTTGAATCCTGTACCGAGCTAAATGAACGGACCAGATTTCCCTGGGCATCTTTGATCTCCATCTCCACCTTATCTGAATCTTTCATTGCCGGAAGGTGATAATAAATCACTACTCCCGTTGCTGGATTTACACCGCGATAGGGATGTGTGCCGTCAAACTCCGGATCTGAACTATCTAACTCACTATACCCATTCACCAGCATTGCATCAGCTGGTTTGAAGAGTTTCATCGTGGTGGGCTCTTTACCATACTGCCGCAATAAGCTGAGGTCATCCAATATCCAGAAAGATCGGCCTGATGTAGCCGCAATAAGATTATTTTGATGGACCTTGAGATCAGTAATTGGTGTAATTGGTAAATTTAATTGCAGGGATTGCCACTCCTTTCCACCGGTAAAGGAAATGTAAACGCCTATTTCTGTTCCGGCAAAGAGCAGGTCTTTTCGTTTATCGTCCTCCCGCACAACCCGTGTAAACGCTCCTTGTGGAATTCCTTTCGTTATGTTTGTCCAGGTTTTACCATAATCTGTTGTTTTGTATAATGCTGGGGTATGATCGTTAAACTTATACCGAGTTGTAGCGATGTAAGCGGTTGCCGGATCATGTGGTGAAACATCAATAGCATTAATCAGGCATTCCGCTAATCCAGCAGGCGTTACATTCTTCCAGGTAGTTCCGCCATCCCGGGTAATGTGAACCAGCCCGTCATCGCTGCCTGTCCAGATGACACCCTTTTCATGCGGTGACTCGATGACATAGCTCAGTGTTCCATAATTCTCAGCACCAACCGCTTCGTTGGTATACGGCCCTCCCCCTTTACCTTGCTTGGCTTTTTCATTTCGGGTAAGATCAGGCGAAACTTCAGACCATGTTTTACCCATATCACTGGTTTTCAACAATACTTGTGCACCATGATAGTAGGTGTTCGCTTCATGCTTAGACCAGATTATTGGTGCATTCCAGTTATACCGGTACTTCATGTCTTTGGCATCACGACCAAGGTACTGAATAGGCGCAGCCATAATGTTAGTGCCTGCTTTTGCCTTAGTATCCAGCACCTCAATTGTACCCAGGTAGCTACCTCCAAGCACATATCGCGGATCATCAGGGTTAAACGCAAGAAAGGCACTTTCGCCTCCGGCTGATGCCGCCCAGCTGGCGGTGGTAATGCCCCCACTAGCCAACTCGCGGCTGGCAATTACAACTGAGGTATTATCCTGTTGACCAGCATAAATTCTATAAGGAAAATTATTATCCACATTGATTCGATAGAGTTGAGCTGTGGGCATGTTACTTTGTACCGACCAGGTTTCTCCGTAGTTAAACGAGACACTGGCACCGCCATCATCGGCCATAACCATATTTTTAGGATTATGTGGATTAATCCACAGATCATGGTAATCGCCATGAGCACCTTGAATCAGTTTCCATGTTTTACCTCCATCAATAGAACGCAAGGCTGGTGCACTCAACACATAAACAGTTTCTTCATCCTGAGGATCAATAAACAACTCTATATAATACCATGCTCGCTGAATAAGACGGTGATCACCGGAAACCTTTGACCAGCTTTTTCCTGCATTGCTGGAAACAAATAATCCACCCAATTCTCTATCTGAGTCGCTCTCTAAAAGTACATAAACTTTATTAGAATTGGAGCGACTAACGGCTACAGCCATCTTGCCTAATTCTTTTGGTAAACCATTCTGAATTCTTTCCCATGTTGCACCGCCATCCGTTGATTTAAACAAACCGCTACCTTCACCTCCGCTGATTACTTTCCAGGGGAGACGGCCGTACTCATTCATTGCAGCGTATAACACCTGCGGATTATTATAGTCCATAGAAAGTTCTACGCATCCACTTTTGTCATTGGTAAATAATACCTTTTTCCAGGTTATTCCCCCATCGATAGATTTATATACACCGCGCTCCTGAGTATTTCCATAAAGGGCACCCTGCGCTGCTACAAAAACCACATCGGGGTTTTTAGGGTGAATTACAATACGCGAAATATGCTGTGTTAATTCAAGCCCAATTTTTTTCCAGGTTTTTCCGGCATCCGTTGATTTGTAAACACCATCGCCATGATGGGTCATCACTCCACGGACTGCGTGCTCGCCCATGCCAACGAATACCACGTTGGGATCGCTCTCCGAAACGGCTATCGCACCAACGGAGCCCGTTGTAAAATAGCCATCAGAAATGTTGTTCCAGGTAACGCCTGCGTCACTTGTTTTCCATACTCCCCCACCAGTTGTGCCCATGTAATGGGTAGTCATGTCTCCGATCACACCACTAGTGGCAACCGATCTGCCTCCTCTGAATGGTCCAATACTCCTCCATTTCACCGACTTAAAATATGCGTTGATGTCGGTAGTGGCTAATGTTGCTGATGCAGAGGATGACTGATTTTTTGTGTTTCGCTGTGCGTTAGCTGAAAAAAGAACGAAAAGGGAAAGTAGAAAAACATACGTGTACTTAATCATACAGGATTAGTTTAGGGTTATCAGGTAATTAACTATCGATTAGTTATAGGAAAAAATTAAGGCTCTTTCTTCAGGAATCAGTGGATGCCCGCAGATTGAATCCCTATTCACCAAACGAAAAACTTTTTACAGTTAATAAAAGAAAAGTTCTATTTCAGCACGCCAAGTTCTTTTCCGATTTCAGTAAATGCGCTAATGGCAGCATCTAAATGATGCCGATTATGCGCAGCTGAAATCTGTACCCGAATGCGTGCTTTTCCTTTCGGCACTACCGGGAAAAAGAAACCGATTACATAAATACCTTTTTCCAGAAGTTTTTCGGCAAACTGTTGAGCCAGCGGTGCTTCATATAACATGATCGGTACAATGGGGTGTTCACCAGATTTAATGTCAAATCCTCTATCAGTCATTTCCTTTCGGAAGTACTTGGTGTTTTGTTCGAGCTTGTCCCGCAAAGCAGTTGTTTCAGAAAGCATGTTGAACACCTCAATGGAAGCACCTACAATGGATGGCGCCAATGTATTTGAAAATAAGTAAGGCCTCGAGCGCTGACGTAGCATTTCAATGATCTCCTTCTTTCCGGAGGTAAAGCCACCGGAGGCACCTCCAAGTGCTTTTCCCAGGGTTCCGGTGATAATATCAACCCGGTCCATTACACCACAGTATTCCGGAACTCCCCTTCCGGTTTTCCCGATAAAGCCGGTAGCGTGGCACTCGTCTGTCATAACCAATGCTTCATATTTATCTGCCAGGTCGCAGATCAGATCAAGTCGCGCAATAGTACCGTCCATAGAAAAGGCGCCATCCGTCACAATCATAATCTGTTTTGCCCCAGCTGCTCTGGCATCCTGCAACTGATTTTCAAGATCATCCATGTCGTTATGCTTGTACCGGTAGCGCATGGCTTTGCACAGCCTCACCCCATCAATAATGGAAGCATGGTTTAACTCGTCCGATATAATAGCATCTTCGGCCCCAAGTAACGGTTCAAAAACACCTCCGTTGGCGTCAAATGCAGCAGCATATAAAATCGTATCCTCCATGCCGAGAAAGTCTGAGATTTTCTTTTCCAACTCCTTATGAATATTCTGAGTCCCGCAGATAAACCTTACAGACGACATCCCGAACCCATGCGTATCAATAGC
>CAZCRJ010000292.1:0-3565 GCA_964501015.1 uncultured Roseivirgaceae bacterium
ATGACCATTGCCGATGCCAAACGTGGCGACATCGGGAACACCTCCGCGTTATATGCACGTGCATTTTTCAAACAACTGAATTTTGATGCCATCACTGTTGCACCCTATATGGGTGAAGATTCAGTCACACCATTTCTTCAGTTTAGAGACAAGTGGGTGATCTTGCTGGCGCATACATCCAATACAGGAAGTGAAGATTTTCAATTACTCGAATCAAAAGGCACCAATCGAAAATTGTATGAAGAGGTTATCCTTAAAGCACAAACATGGGCATCGCCCGATCAGCTTATGTTTGTAGTTGGCGCCACACAGGCCGATAAAATGAAAGAAATCCGAGCGCTTGCGCCCGATAATTTTTTTCTCGTACCGGGTGTGGGCGCGCAAGGTGGCGACCTGGAAATGGTTTCAAAATACGGGATGAATAACGACTGCGGCCTGCTGGTCAATTCATCACGCGCGATCATTTATGCATCCTCAGGTGAAGATTTTGCAGAAGCAGCAAGACGGGAAGCGAAAAAAGTTGCGGATGAAATGAACATTTACTTACAAAAATTCGGGATATAAATTATTTAACAGATCATAGAATTGTAGTGGTCATAAGAGATTAAATTCAGAAATTTGAATCCTGTCTGTTGACCGGTAGTTCTGAAACCTGAAATCTGAAACCATTGACCGAATCTTTTCTTCATTATCTGTGGCAATTTCAGTACTTCACCAAGAAGGCACTCACCACATCGCGCGGAGAACCCATACAAATTTTTCATCCAGGGATAAGAAATTCAAATGCCGGGCCTGACTTTAGCGATGCGCGGATTGCCATTGGTGAGTTGGAGTGGCGCGGCACAGTGGAGATACACATAAAAGCCTCGGGATGGCACGATCACCATCATGGCGATGATGCCGCCTATGAAAATGTTATTCTACATGTTGTATGGGAAAATGATAAAAAGGTGATGCGATCAGACGGCAGTGAAATGCCAACCCTTGAATTGAAAGATCGTGTTGACCTTGAGTTGTGGAGTAAATACAAAACATTATATACCAGTGTAGAAAAAATACCGTGTGCACACACATGGAATTCCGTACAGGATGTGATAAAATTATCCATGCTCGACAAAGCATTATCCCAGCGCCTGGAATCTAAAGCGAAACGGGTAATGGAAATGCTGGAGAAAAACCTGGGCGATTGGGAGGAGACTTGTTACCAACTGTTGTGCATGAATTTTGGCTTTAAAGTAAACACCGATCCCTTCCTTCAACTGGCACGTTCACTTCCCTATAAAATTCTGCTTAAGCACAGCGATCAATCTATGCAACAGGAGGCCTTACTCTTCGGCCAAGCCGGTTTTTTAGAAAAGGCATGTGATGAAGAATACCCTAAACTTCTTCAGCGTGAATATAGCCTGCTCAGCAAGAAGTACGGACTAGGGAATAAACAACTTCATACATCTCAATGGCGTTTGTTGCGGTTACGTCCGGCCAATTTTCCAACAACCCGTTTGGCTCAAGTGGCAGCCCTGATTCATAAAAGAAGAAATCTTTTCTCTTTACTGATAGCTACTCCACACTATGATGAACTTTTCGCACTACTGGATGTAGAACAATCAGAATATTGGAAAACGCATTATCAAATTGGAAAAGTAACGGAGCATGTACCTTCCCTTGGCAAATCAAGTATTCAGAATTTGATTATTAATACAGTTGTGCCGTTGCTGGCAGCGTACAGTATTACGCATGATGATCAGGTATACATGGATAGGGCAATAGAGATATTGCACCATATTGCGGCAGAGAAAAATGTAATCACACGAAACTGGACTGAGATTGGGTATACTGTCAGGACAGCCTTTGATTCGCAAGCGTTATTAGAATTGTATAATTCCTATTGCCAGAAACGCAGGTGCCTGGAGTGTGTTGTTGGCTCATCGTTAATCCGCCCTTAATGGAAATGGCTGTTGCCCTTTTAAATGTACTCGTAATCGTCTTTTTGGCCTGGTATTTCTGGAAGAGTGATAGGTCATCGTTCCGAAAAATTTATTGGCCAAGTTTAATGGTAAAGTTGGGTGCTGGTTTAATGCTTGGAGTTGTATACAGTACATATTATATAGACAGTGATACCGTGCGATTCTTTGACTCCAGCATGGAGCTGAGTGAACTGGCCAGGAAAGATTTTAGCAGCTATATCTGGTATTTATGGAGTGAAACAGATGCGCCCTATTCAGGAGAAAACCGAACACTTTTCTTTGTAAAAATTGTAAGCCTGTTTGCTCTGATCACCCATGATAACTATTGGGTAGTGTCTCTCTATTTTTCATTATTTTCTTTTTTTAGCGCATGGTGGTTAACAAAAATCATCAGCATTTATTTTACTGAATTCACCTGGCCTGCGGTTTTTGCTTTTTTGCTTTTTCCATCCTGTGTATTCTGGAGTTCTGGAGTGATCAAGGAAACCATGGCTATGATTGCTCTCATGGCATTGGCTGGAGTTTTTGTAAAAGGATGGATGAACCGTACGCTATCCTACGGCCTTTGGTTTTTAGTTTTGGTCTCCCTGTGGATTTTGTGGAATTTGAAATACTATTATGCTGCTGTGTTTATGCCGGTTACAGCTGCTGTAGTACTTACCCGCTGGTTTGTTGAAAACAAAATGCGTCCTCAAAGTCGGTCGGCTTATCGTGAAGGTGTTTTGTTTATGGTGTTACTCATGGTCATGTTTTTTGTGGTTACGTTTATTCATCCCAATTTCTACCCCCAGCGAATTGTAGAAGTAATCGTGGAGAATTATACACTATTTATTCAGTCTTCTGATCCCGGTAAGGCCATACTTTATCCTTCCCTTACACCTACTTTTGGAAGCATATTGGTAAATATGCCCCTGGCCATTGCTTCCGGATTATTCAGACCATTCATCTGGGAAGCAGGTAATTTCTTCCAGGTACTGGTGAGCCTGGAAAATATGGTTCTGTTTATTTTGATGATCCATGCTTTTCGGAACCTGAAGGCGGCCCGACAATCGGAGCAGCGGATGTTGATTTTTGCTGTCATTATTTTTACTTTATTACTATGCGCTTTTCTGGCACTGTCGGCACCCAACTTTGGCACCCTGGTTCGGTACCGAATCGGCTTCCTGCCTTTCTTTGTTTTGATTGTCTGTTATAAATCGGGAATCGTTCAGCTGTTGGCAAAGATATTTAAAGCATAACTTCTTTGCTGCCCTGAAGGCCCTTACCTTTGGTCATCTCTTATTGATATGGAAAACCCTGTTTTAATTTTTGGCGCACACTACCTTGGGCGTGCAGCACGCGATATTTTTGAAGGTAACGGAAACGTAGTATACGGCTTTCTTGACGACACAAAATCCCTGCATGGCAAGGAGATAGATGGTGTTATGGTGTTGGGAAGTACAGACGATGATGGATTTCTTAAACTGATCGGCAAGAAATGTGAAGCCTTTATAGCCATTGATGATAACCGGTTACGTAAAGGACTGGTGAAAATGCTGAATGATGACCGTCATGTGCAACCGACCAATGCTATTCATCGCGATGCGTACCTGGCTACGCAT
>CAZCRJ010000292.1:3575-4446 GCA_964501015.1 uncultured Roseivirgaceae bacterium
CGATTCAGGCGTGAAAGTTGGTGTAGGCGCTAAACTGGGAAGTCATTGTTTGATACAGGCTGGGGTTATTTTAGGAGTGGAGGCTCGGTTGGGAAATTTTGTACAAGTTGGGCCAGGCAGTATTATTAATGCAGGTGTAACTATTGAAGATGAAGCATTTATTGGTTCAGGAGTAACTATCATTTCAGGAGTAACCATTGGAAAGGGCGCGCGTGTGGGAGCAGGGGCTGTAGTAATTGCTCCGGTAAAAGCAGGAGAAACGGTATTTGGAAATCCTGCTCAACCAATAAAAAGTTAACAGATGCCTAAAATTTCAGAGACCGATCTAATTCTAAATCCGGATGGCAGTGTCTATCATTTAAACCTGCTGCCTAAACATATTGCCGATGTGGTTATTGTAGTTGGCGATCCGGGAAGGGTATTTAAGGTAAGCAAGTATTTTGATGAAGTGGAGTTTGAAATGAATAAACGGGAATTCATCACCCATGTTGGTCATTTCAATAAAAAGCGGATTACCGTAATCAGTACCGGTATCGGCACGGATAATATTGAAATTCTGATGACGGAACTGGATGCCCTGGTCAATATCGATCTTAAAACTCGTGAACCTAAATCGCGTAAGAAGAAACTTAAAATCATCCGGATCGGAACTTCAGGTGCTATGCAGGAAGATATTCCTGTTGGCGCACACCTGGCCAGCGAATATGCTATTGGTCTTGATAACCTGATGAATTTCTATGATCTACCGGCATCTGAATTTGAAGATTCCATTGCTACAGACATTCAGCTTAAAACCAAACTTCCTTTTAAACCCTATGTGGTGAAAGGGTCTGAATCTTTGCTGAAGCAAATCGCTCAGGATATGATTAAG
>CAZCRJ010000293.1:0-4439 GCA_964501015.1 uncultured Roseivirgaceae bacterium
GTTTTGCGTCTATCGTGGTAATTCGATCGAGCATCAATGTGGTTAGCTGCACGGATGTAATTTCCTTTTTCCGGATTCGTTCGGTGATTTCTGTAATGGTCAGAAACCAGAGTGGAAGCTCGCTACCCTTTGCATGAGTTGATTCTTTATTTTCACAGCCAAACGGAAACTGAAGTGCCAATGCACCCAACCCCAATAGACCCAGAGCCTTGCGTCTTGATACAGGGCAGTGGATTCCGCTATAGTCATTGTTTGGATTGTTTGAAATGTACTTGTTGTTCATAAGACTGGTTTACTTGGTTTTAGTGATTATAACCCAAAGTGCATAAGAACCTATTCAGGTCATAAGCCTGCTTTTATGTTAAAAGTGACAAGCGGCTATTAATACTAGTATTTTCTTTCGTACACGTTCAGGCTGATTCCAAATTGACTCAATCCGGAAGAGTAATTTAGCGTAGCTGTTAAATAAAAGTATACTCTGTTCAATGCCCGCCAGTTTTTCATTAAGATGTTTAACAAACTCTGTTATCCATCGGATTCGGTTATCGTTGTGGCGGCTGGAGATGAAGATGTCGTATTCGAAGTTGGGGACAAGTGAAGGCATTATTCAAATAAGTTGCTTCATAAAATCATGGATTGAACATGTTTAATACCTCTATTCCCACCAATCCAACTTCCCATACTTGGTTAATTTTTCTTCATAGTTCCTTCTAACACGCCCCAAAATGACATTGAATTCTGGTTCATCCCTTACAAAGTCATATTGCGGATCTCTCTGTAAACCAACCGGATCAAGAGTATTAGTAGGCCTTCTGCTGATGGAATCAACTTTAGCCAAAAATTCCTTTTTCATTCCCAATAAAGACAATACCCGACTGTCGTTCGACAGGCCAAGTGCTTTAGCCTTTTGACCCTCATAGGCTATGATCAAAGCCTCCAGGTTAATTACCAGCCCAAAATCCGGATTAATTCCCCTGGCAACTTCCAGGTGGCGCCTGGCTTGAACGATATCGCCTTTTAGCACAGCCAAAATACCTAACATGCTATTGGCCCGTGCTTCATTATCCCATTCCAGTATTTTCTCATAATTCTTTTTAGCCTCTTCGAATAATCCTAAATTCATTTGGGCACGTGCCAATCCATTTAAGTTGTTTATATCGAGTGGATCAATTTCAACAGCCTGCTGATAAAATCGCAGAGCAATCTCATTCAATCCCACCGATCTGTAAAAACCCGCTAATATCCCTGGGTAAGAATCAATTTGATACGCCTTCTTTAGTAAATAAAAGGAACTATCCAGGTTTGGAGGATCCATTCTGCGAAGCACATAACTGTAGGCTCGTAACACAAAGGGAGATCGAGGATTTAACTTCAGCCCAATCCGGATCAGGCTATCGCTCAAATTCCAATACTTATCTCGATCAATATGGCTGGAATCTTTGGAGAGGTAGGTCACTGCTAATCCTCCATACGTTTCAGCATACGATGGGTCTGAGGATAAAGATTTTAAATAATAGCGTTCAGCTTCCAATAAATAGTTGTCAAGGCGGGAACTATAGTACTTGTTCCAACTTTTTGAGCCCTTTAGATAATATTCATATGCTTCCAAATTAGCCGGCTTGCTGGTAACCAATTGCAATTGTTTTGCCGGGGTAAGTTCTTTAATTAATTGCTTGGCGATATTTTCAGCGATGTCAGTTTGCACCTTGAATAGATCATCCGATGTTCTATCATAGGTTTGCGACCAGATATGAAAACCGTCACTGACACGAATGAGCTGTGCTGTTATCCGCAATCGGTCATCGATTCTACGTACCGAACCTTCCACCACGTGAGCCACACCTAACTTCTCACCAATCTCCGGCAAGGACACATCTTTATCTTTAAAGTAAAACGAAGAAGTTCGGGCTGTAACCTTGAGCTCATTCAAATTGGTAAGACTGTTCAATATTTCTTCCGTCAGACCATCTGAAAACCATTCCTGATCTTTATTGGGAGAAAGGTCTACGAACGCCAACACGGCAACGGATTTATCAACTTGCTCTGAATTTTGAGCAGCTATCTTGAATTTCGGAAAGAATAAATAGCCTGATGCAAAAAGTGTAAGAATAAGTATTGCACCGAGAATATATTTTCTTTTGAATTTTGTGTCTGGTTTTAGTGAACCTTCAGAAAAGCTGTTGGGTTGTGCTACACGTGAAACTGGATTTTTTAGTGAAGTAAAAATTTCTTTAACCGCATTCGCTACTTTATTAACCTGATTCCTATAATCTGTTCTATTCAGGTTGTCATTTTTTTGGTCCGATGGTTTCAGCGGACGATTCACACCAGGCTCTTTATAGATAAACTCAATTGCTCGTAGCACTCCACCAATTTCATTCTCAAGGATCGACCTATCCTCATGATCGAGATCATGAATTTTGACAGGGAGAATACGGCTCGCAACATTTCCACTATTTAATTTTATATCTCTTCCAAACTGATCTTCTCTTACAAGGTTATTAAAAGCACAGAACTCATGTTGCCACGCAAATGATATAGGGTCACAATAGGTTTGAGAGATAATAGGAATGAAGATGAGGCATTTTAACTTTCCTTCCAGGCTTTTATCCACGTTGTGCGTTTCAAGCAAGCCATCGTGGGGGTTTATATCGAAGTAAATGGAGAGCGGCTCTTTGATGGTAGAGGTCAGCTCCTCCTGCAAAGCATTTACAAACTCTGTTACCCAGCCACTGCGGTTATCGTTGTGGCGGTAAGAGATGAAGATGTCGTATTCGTAGTTTGGGAGGATGGATGGCATTGTTCAAAGATAAGTTTTTTCAATTAACATCAAGGCAGCGACACTTCGTGTTTCGGTCGATTTCACTAATTTGCAACTATGCCAAATCTCTACATTATTGCAGGTTGTAATGGAGCAGGGAAGACTACCACTTCTTTCACCGTGCTTCCTGAAATGTTAAACTGTAAGGAATTTGTTAATGCAGATGAAATTGCCCGAGGGCTTTCACCTTTTCAACCAGAAACAGTCTCCTTTCAGGCGGGGCGAATAATGTTGAACCGGATCAAGGAGTTGCTGAAAGCAAAAAATGATTTCGGTTTTGAAACAACTTTAGCCACCCGAAGTTATGTAGCTCTAATAGCCGATGCAAAAAAGAAGGGTTATTCCGTTACACTCATTTATTTTTGGCTCGAGTCTGTTGATCTGGCCAAAGCCCGCGTAAAGGCGAGGGTGAAAAAAGGGGGCCACAATATTCCATCCGTAGTGATCGAACGAAGGTATAAACGAGGTTTGAAGAACTTCTTTTTACTCTACAGGAATTTAGTTGACAACTGGATAATCTATGATAATTCAAATGAGATCCCTGCAATAATTGCAAAGGGAAATACCTTATTGGATAATACCATTTTTAATACCGAACTTTGGGCAAAATTAAATTCTATCAATGAGTAAATCAGAAGCTGACCAATTAGAAAAAAAAATAACCCAAGGCGTAAAGCTCGCTATTAAACGCCTCATTGAGCGCACCCAGAAAGAAGATGGTGAATTAGTCGTAGCCCGAAACGGAAAAATTGTACATGTTAAAGCACGAGATTTGAAATAAACACCATTTCATCATCTTTTAAGGACAAAGCACCTGAGAATCTAAGATGTTAGAACCACTTTATCGTCAGATCAATAAGCCTCTGGATCGTTGCTGTGTAGGGAGGCTTTAACATGTCCATTGCACTTATCGGAGACCATTGCTTTAAGATGGCCCTTGCATTAGAGAACGCTTCAAACCCAAAGAATCCATTCCCCTTACCAATGCCGCTGTGGTTCGATCCGCCAAAGGGAAGGTTATTGTTAAAGAAATGAAGTCCGCCATGGTTGATTACCGTAGCCCCTGCCCGTGTGTTTTGAATGATCCAGTCTACATTTTTCTTTTTCGAACTATAGATGTAAAGCGCCAGTGGTTTTTCCTTTGCATTGATTTTGTCCAACACTTCCTGCAAATCAGTATACACAATAAAGGGCAGGATGGGTCCGAAAATTTCTTTTTCCCACAGATCGGAATCCTCCGAAACATTGGTCATGATGGTTGGGCCGAAATAATCCTGCGATGCATCACTTTTCCCTCCATAGGCTACTGTTGCACCTTTGGCCAGTGCATCCTGAAAATATCCTTCAATACGTTTGAAATGCCTGTTGTTGACGATGCGATTATACGATTCCGACTTGGAGGCATCTTCACCATAATAGGCACTAATATTTTTCTTCAGATCAGATAGAAATTCATCCGCCACCGATTGATGCACAAACACATAATCCGGAGCAATACAAACCTGCCCGTTATTTAACCACTTAGTGATCGCCACACGTTGTGCAGCCACCTTCACATTGGCTGTCTCATCCACAATAGTGGGTGATTTTCCTCCAAGTTCAAGGGTTACCGATGCCA
>CAZCRJ010000294.1:0-4434 GCA_964501015.1 uncultured Roseivirgaceae bacterium
CCATTCTGAAAACTGCCCGAAGTGACGAATTCCGCACACCGGAAGGAAGAGCAAAGGCGCATCAAAACCTGCGCGAGGAAGGCATTGATGCACTAATTGCCATTGGTGGCGATGGTACCTTCACGGGGCTCCATGCGTTTTACCAGGAATACAAGATTCCATCCGTGTGCATACCTGGAACGATTGATAATGATATTGCTGGAACAGATTATACCATAGGCTTTGACACCGCAACTAATACTGCAGTATCGGCTATCGACAAAATACGTGACACTGCCCTCTCCCATAACCGCTTGTTTTTTATTGAAGTGATGGGGCGCAATTCCGGATACATTGCGCTTAACAGTGGTATTGCGGGTGGTGCCGGGGCTATAATTATTCCGGAAGACCAGACCAGCTTTGAGACATTATACCACATGCTTACAGCGGGTGAGCTTACTAACAAAAAATCAAACCTGGTGGTGATTGCTGAAGGTAGTAAAATCGGTGGTGCAAATGAATTAGCCAGACGTGTTGCTGATCGGTCATCCTATTTCGATATCAAAGTTACAATTCTGGGACATCTTCAGCGCGGAGGATCTCCTACGTATTTTGACCGCGTGCTGGCCAGCAAAATGGGTGTGGCAGCAGTGGAGGGTTTACTTACCGGGCAAACCGATGTAATGGTGGGCATCCGCGATAATAAAATTGTGTTTAATTCTTTCGATTCCGTCATGAATCGTCCTCATGAAATTGATGATGAAATGATGCGCATCGGAAAAATACTTTCCATCTGATGAATGAATTAACCATTGGCATTGACATTGGTGGAACCAACACCAAATTTGGATTGGTTGACCGCACGGGTACTGTATTATTCCAGGACCTTATCAGCACACAACACTATGAAGAGATCAATGACTATGTCAATGCTTTGAGTGCAGCACTCAAAGTTGCATTAGCCACCTATGGGGCAACGTATACACTGGCAGGAATCGGTATAGGTGCTGCCAATGGAAATTATTACAAAGGTACGATTGAACATGCCACTAATTTAAAATGGAAAGGTATCATTCCGCTATCGGATATGCTCCGTAAACCCTTTGGTGTACCGGTGCTTGTTACTAACGATGCCAACGCGGCCGCAGTTGGTGAAATGGTGTATGGTGCAGCTAAAAATATGAAGGACTTTGTTGTCATTACCCTAGGTACAGGACTTGGCAGTGGCTTTGTGTGCAATGGTCAACTGGTGAATGGCAAACACGGTATTGCCGGAGAACTCGGACATACTACCGTGAATTATGCCGGCCGGTATTGCAATTGTGGAAAGCGCGGATGTCTGGAGACTTACGTTTCTGCTACTGGCATAAAGCGGTCTGTCTATAAATTATTGGCCGATCATCTGGAGCCCAGTGAATTGCGCGGCATTAGCTTTGATAACCTGAACACCAAGATGATTACCGAGGCAGCTATCCGGGGAGACATTGTTGCACGGGCAGCATACGAATATACCGGGCGTATTCTGGGAATTAAGCTGGCAGAAACTGTTGTGCATACTGATCCGGAGGCGATCTTTCTTTTTGGGGGGCTATCCCTTGCGGGTGATTTGATATTCAAGCCTACCATTAAGCACATGGAGTCAAACCTTATGCCCTTATTCCGGGGAAAAGTAAAAATTCTTCCTTCCGGATTACAAAATCAATCGGCCCCAATTCTTGGCGCCAGCAGTTTGGTGTGGCACTATCTGGAAGAAAAAGCAAGTATCTCTAATTCGTAATTATCTGATCATTCTGTGGTATAGGGATAGTATTTTTCAATACCTTTACTTTTGTGCCTAACCTACGCACCACATTCCTTTGAGAACGGTTGATCATAAAAAGATTCTGGTTTCAAGAATAAAAACTCTCCCGTTCTGGATAAGCTTAGTTACCATCATTGCCTTGGTGTACGATCTTGGGTTTGATCAAACCCGTCAACTTGAACTTTCATTATTGGCGCTTTATATTCTAACACTCCTCGCAGGTATTGCGTCTACCATGGCCCGTTACCTAAGCAATAGGGATAATCCCAATTTAAAAGTATTATCCTTTGATTTTAGTAGCGTACTCCTTTTTTCCTTTCTGATTGCCATACAATTCAAGTTGATACCAGCCTCATCGGTGTTATTTATTTTTGATGGACAACCATGGCTTACTACCGCCTTGTTTCTTGTATTCATCCGTGAATTTTCAGCACTAAAATTCGACATCAGGCGAACTGTATTAAATCCAGCCCAACTTTTTATCGCCAGTTTTTTAGTCCTAATTCTGCTTGGCGGATTTTTATTAATGCTTCCCAAGTCAACCCATGAAGGCATATCGTTTATCGATGCCATGTTTACTTCTACCAGTGCGGTGTGTGTTACGGGATTGATTGTTGTGGATACCGGTACATATTTTACTGACTTGGGACAAACCATAATCGCCATCCTCATTCAAGTTGGTGGTCTGGGTATTATGACGTTCGCCAGCTATTTCAGTTATTTTTTTCGTGGTGGCAGCTCTTATGAAAGCCATTTAATACTGAGTGATATTACCAGTTCGAAAAAAATAGGAGAAGTCTTTTCTATACTGAAACAAATTATACTTATTACATTTTTAATCGAAGGTATTGGTGCCTTGCTTATTTACTCCACTATAGACAGTGCTCTGTTTTCATCCGTTGGCGAGAGAGTATTCTTTTCTGTCTTTCACAGTATTTCCGGTTTTTGTAACGCTGGATTTTCCACACTTCCGAATAGTTTATATGAACCTGCTTTCCGATTCAACTATCCACTTCATTTAATTGTAGCCTTTCTCTTTATTTTTGGCGGACTTGGTTTTTCTATTGTGTTTAACCTTGTCAAGTATATACGGCAGCGAACACAGGCGAATATTCTCTCCCTGTTAAAAATAAAAGAAGATACGCACACCCCCTGGCTACTCAATTTAAACTCTAGAATTGTCCTGATCACTTCACTACTATTGACGATTTCAGGCACACTTTTATTTTACCTACTGGAGTATGACAATACACTTGCCGAACATGGATTTGTTGGCAAAATTATTACTGCTTTTTTTGGCGCTACCACCACACGCACCGCTGGCTTTAACAGTGTTGACACCAGCAGCCTTCATTTCGGAACCATCATGATTGTGTTTTTACTGATGTGGATCGGAGCCTCACCAGGTTCGACCGGAGGTGGAATAAAAACCAGCACCTTTGCAATCGCTACGTTGAATTTTCTTAGCCTGGCCAAAGGCAAAAGTCGAATCGAAGTCTTTAGAAGAGAGATTGCCGATATTTCCGTTCGCAGAGCATTTGCCATCATTTCCCTTTCCCTGGTGGTCATTGGTGCCGCGATTTTCAGCATTGCATTTTTCGACAGTGAGAAAGATCTTATGAGCATTGCTTTCGAGTGCTTTTCCGCATACAGCACTGTTGGATTAAGTCTTGGCATTACAGCTTCGTTGAGTTCCATAAGTAAAGTAGTCATCATTACTGTGATGTTTGTCGGCCGTGTAAGTATGCTCTCTATTCTGATCGCGATGATCCCAAAAGTCAAACACCAGGAATACCACTACCCTACTGAAGAAATATTAATCAACTGATACACTATACACATGAAATACATCATTATTGGACTTGGAAATTTCGGTGCTTCGCTTGCACAAAAGCTTACTGCACAAGGACACGAAGTGATTGGCATTGATCATAGTATGAGCAAGGTTGACATGTATAAGGAAACGATTTCCCATACCATCTGCATGGACTCCACAGATCAGTTTACTATGGCAGGATTACCCTTAAAGGATACCGATGTGGTAGTTGTTGCTATTGGGGAACACCAGGGTGCCAATATCATGACTACTGCCGTTCTTAAAAACCTGAATGTAAAACGTTTGATCAGTAGGGCGATTACACCCCTTCATGAAACTGTATTGCAGGCGATCGGTGTCGATGAAATTGTTCATCCTGAAGAAGAAACTGCCGAACGCTGGTCCAAAAAACTGGTGATGAAAGGTGTGGTCGATTCATTCGATATTAGCCGGGAATATAGTATTGTTGAAATTGCCGTTCCTCCAAAGTATGCCGGTAAAACGCTGGATGAAATTGGGTTCAGAAGAAATCATAATCTGGTTGTGCTTACCACCATTAAACTCACACAGGAAAAGAACCTTCTTGGGCAAAATAAAAATGTAAACTTTGTACAGGGAGTTGCTTCACCTCAGACCAAACTCATTGCTGGTGATTTTATGGTGATTTATGGTAACAGTAAGGACATCAAAAAACTTTTAAATGAGTAGTTACCACTAGTAGTATTTATTCAACCTCAGGCAACAAATGCTGTCTCTAGTAGTTAAAAAGCGATCCTATTCTCATGAGTGAACAGGATCGTTTGTTGTGGTTCTACAAAATTATTGCTTCAATACTTTA
>CAZCRJ010000295.1:0-4423 GCA_964501015.1 uncultured Roseivirgaceae bacterium
CAGAATGATCACGGTAATTTTTGCTTTTGAAAATATTCGTGAAGGTTCAAAGTCTGCGCGCAACACTGCAAGCGGTGGTACAAACCGTACGGCCATCAGCGGAAGCATAGAAAATAGAATGGATACCACTGTTCCGATGAGCACACCTTTTCCAAACGATACCCATGACACTGCAAAACTTGCTTCCAGTGGAAGCATTCCTTTAAACAAAATGGGAATGCCCTGCTGGATTCCCAAGCCCAATGCAGCGCCCACCACACTACCCAGCATGCCAATAAAAAATATCTGGATGAAAAATATATTGAAGGCCTGCCATCCGGAAGACCCCACACACCGCAATACGGCTACCTCTTCCCGTTTCTCCCGTGCGTAGATGTGAACCGAACTGGCAACACCAATACTACCCAAGATCAAGGCAATAAAGGCTAACAAGGAAAAAAACCGGTATACCGATTCGAAGGCTTTACCGAGTTCTTCTTTTCGTTCTTCAACGGTATCATACCCATGACCGAATTTCCGTATGTCTACTTTAAGATCGGCCTCCAGCGCAACGGTTGCGGCATCATTCTCAGTTTTAAAATAATGCCGGTAATTGATACGACTACCAAATTGTACCAGCCGTGTTGAGTCCAGGTCGGCTAACCGGATATATACAGAGGGTGTAAAGGTTGATAGTATCCCTCCTCCTCCCGGAATTTTAGTTACCATCCCGGCAACGGTGAAATAGGAGTTGCCCACTTTAATCGAGTCACCGGAACTTACTTCATACTGACTGGCCAGTGTTTCATCCAGCATGGCATAGTTGCCTCGCTTCATGATCTCAGTGGCATCATCGGGAAGGGTTACAATTTTTCCGTAGAACGGAAAGGCATCTTCGTATGCCACAAGGCGGATCAGCCGTGATTGGCCTGATTGTACGAACAACACCATGGAAGCCATGTCTGCTTCGCGTGCCTGGGGTAATTTAGTAGAGTCAAACCGGGCTAATAATTCGGGTTCAAATTTTTTGTTTCCATTCACTACCATGTCGGCACCCAGCAATTCTTTGGCATTGCGTTGAATGTCATCCTGTAAGGAAGTGTTAAGGGAATCCAATGCCACTACTGCTGCAATGCCTGTTACAAGGGAGGCCATGAACAACAACAGGCGGCCATAATTATGACGCGCATCTCTCCAGGCCATCCTCCACACCCATCGGTCCTGAAAAATGGTTTTGGTTTTGCGCTTAAGCTTTATGATATACTCGATCATAACCCGGCAAGAATTTGTTCGTCTACCAATCTTCCACCTTTCATGCGCAGGATGCGTTCTGTTTTCTTAGCGAGTTCAAGATTATGCGTGACCAGCACCAGCGTGGTGCCTTGCTCTTTGTTAAGGGCAAAGAGAAGGTCGGTAATATGATCAGAGTTTTCTTCGTCCAGGTTGCCGGTGGGTTCATCGGCAAAGAGGATTTTAGGGTCGGTAATGAAAGCACGCGCCATAGCCACCCGCTGCTGCTCACCACCGGATAATTGTGATGGGAAATGATGCAGGCGACCGGAAAGCCCTACGCGGTCCAGCAGTTCTTTTGCCTTAACCGATACATTTTTTTCGCCCCTCAACTCCAGCGGTACCATTACATTTTCCAGCGCAGTAAGCGTTGACAATAACTGGAAGTTCTGAAAAACAAAGCCCACATATTGGTTGCGGATGTAAGCACGATCATCTTCACTCATGGCGTTCAGCTTAAAGCCCATAAGGGAAATGGTTCCGCTGGTAGGCACATCCAATCCGGCACTGAGGCCCAGCAGTGTGGTTTTACCACTTCCGGAGGGACCTATTATAGCGAGGGTATCGCCTTGCTTCACAGAAAAGCTAACGTTGTCTAATACGGTAAGTGATGAAGAGCCGGAGCGGTACGTTTTTGTCAGTGATTCAGCCTGAAGAACTTGGTGTGTCATATGGAAAGCGAGAGGAATGATGATTTTGGACTCAGATTTGTATTGTGCTTACAAGTTAAACTAACTTTAAACACGAAACGTTTATCGGTAAACTAATTCTATGATCGGAAAACTAAGCTGGGTACTGGTGTGTGCATTCTTCCTTCAGGGTACAACAACAACGAAAACCATTTTGTTTTATGGGGATAGCCTTACGGCCGGATATGGTCTTTCGGAAGAAGAGGCTTTTCCTGCCCTCATCGACAAGAAAATAAAGCAACAAGGAAAATCCTGGAAAGTTATCAATGCCGGATTAAGCGGTGAAACCACTGCGGGCGGACTATCCCGCATCGACTGGATGCTGCGCCAGCCGGTGGATATTTTTGTGCTGGAACTCGGTGGAAATGACGGACTTCGCGGGTTGCCCCTCGACCAAACAAAATCCAACCTGCAAAGTATTATTGACCGGGTGCGGGCAAAAAATCCAAATGTAAAGATTATAGTGGCCGGCATGATGGTACCCCCCAACATGGGTCCGGAATACACGCAACAGTTCAAATCAGTCTATCCCGACCTGGCTAAAAAAAACAAGGCCGCCCTGATTCCCTTTTTACTGGAAGGTGTGGGTGGAGTAGAAAAGCTTAACCTGCCCGATGGCATTCATCCGAATGTGGAAGGTCATAAAATTGTAGCCGAAACACTTTGGAAAACAATTGGCCCAATGTTGTAATCACTTCAGGCAATCATATAAGAAACTCAGTAATTCTCCGGTTGCCTTATCGCCATCCTTTCCGATTTCGCGGTTTAACGAGGTGTTTGATTTATTTGGATAATGAACCACCTTATTTTTTGTTGAAGTCGTAGACAGTTTTTCCGCCATGGTTTTGGCATCGGCAGCATATGATTGATTGGTACCGGAACACAACATTAGAAAGGGCGGTATTTTTTCCTTCGCGGTAATGTGCACTGTGGGGGAAGCCTTCACCCACAACTCTTTCGAATTGCCGATGGCTTTCTGACAACCCTCGCGGAATTTATTCCCCTGCTCGGGTAAGAGGGGTGGAATATAAAACCCCAGTCCATCCACTGAAACAACTCCCTTTATCATAGATTGCGAGCCTTCCGCACGCTTCATGTACGTATCATTCACCACCACAGTAGCGGCCAGGTGGGCACCTGTTTCATGCCCCATCAAAAAGATTTTATTCTTATCACCACTGTAGTGGATGATGTTGTTATACGTCCACACGATGGCATTGGCCAGATCCTGGGCCTGCCCGGTATAGCTTGCCTCTGGTGACAACCGGTGGTTAATGGATATAAAAATATATCCCTTGCCGGTAAAGAATTCAGGTTTTTTGTCTACTTCGCTTTTATCTCCTGCAATCCAGTTGCCTCCCCGAATCCAGACAATAACAGGAGATTTGCTCCCCTTCTTAGGCATATAGATGTCGAGCTGGTTAAACTTATCTGCTTTGCGATCAGTATACGGAATGTTGGCAATCCGGTAGTAGGATTTAAAATCTTCCTTGCGTTGAGCCTGTGCTGAAGATATCACCAACAAGCCCATAAGCACTAAAGAAAGTGAGAGGGTAACAACTTTCATATAGTTATGGGTCCTTTATTGCGTTCAAAATATTAATAATTATGGCGTAATCCAATCGGTGCAAACATCATTCCTTTATTTTCGCATCCTTATTCTCTAAACCTAAACAGCGCCAGTACGTTAAGGATTCACCATGCGAAGTGAGAAAATTTTATTATTCATCCTGGCGGCAGCGATGTTCACACACATCATGGACTTCATGATTATGATGCCGCTCAGTCCTTCGCTGATGAGCATCTTCGATATTAACGCCCAGCAATTCAGTCTACTTGTATCCTCCTATACAATTACTGCCGGCATAAGCGGATTTCTTGCCGCCTTCCGGATTGACCGCTACGATAGAAAAAACATGATGATGGTGATGTATCTCGGTTTTACTGCAGGCACCCTGGCCTGTGCAGTAGCTCCCTCCTTTCTTTTTCTCCTCGCAGCCCGGTCGGCAGCGGGTGCTTTCGGTGGAGTACTGGGAGCATTGATCTTGTCTATTGTAAGCGATGCCATTCCGCTTGAACGGAGAGCCAGTGGATTGGGTATTGTTATGGCGTCTTTCTCGGTGGCTTCCGTTTTTGGAGTTCCATTCGGCTTGTTCCTGGCCAGTAAATTCTCATGGCATGCACCCTTTTTTTTCCTGGGGTTCATTGCAGTAATTATTCTAATCCTGATGTACTTTTTTATTCCTCCCCAGCGGGCACACCTGCAGGGCAATACTGGAAATAAAAAGCCGCTGGAAATTTTAACGAATATTTTCGGGCAGCGCAGTTCACGCCTCGGTCTCACTTTTGCATCAGTGTTAACACTCGGGCATTTTACCATTGTGCCCTTTCTCGCAGCCTACATGGTGGGCAATGTGGGCTTTTCAACTGATGATTTATCGTACATCTATCTTGTAGGCGGTGCG
>CAZCRJ010000296.1:0-4419 GCA_964501015.1 uncultured Roseivirgaceae bacterium
CAGGCGCACGGAACTGGCAGCCATAGTGGGCAGTATGGATGCTTTTTACCTGAAACTGAATGTGGATGAACTGGATATTCACCGGATAAAGGAAGGACAGAAAGTAGTGGTAAAAATAGATGCCTATCCCGATAAAGTATTTAATGCCAACGTAAGCCGGATTTATCCGTTGGTGGATAGCCGCCAGCAATCCATACGGGTTGATGCGGTGCTGGAGGAAGAACTGCCGGGTGGATTTTCAGGTCTTGCTCTGGAAGCCAATATTGTTATCCGCCAGAAGGATAATGCTTTGGTTATCCCAAAACTTGCGCTATTGCCCGGAGACTCCGTAATCGTTGAGGGTTCAAAAGGTGATCAGAAGATCAAAATAAAAACGGGCATCTCCACCTATGATGAAGTGGAGGTAGTGGATGGGTTGGAAGCGACCAGTCTGGTGAAAGTAAAATTCTGAAGAATGAAGCTCGTTGCCTCCATCGCGAAAACACACCTGGTATCAAAACCAAAGCAAACTATCGTAGCCATGCTGGGTGTAACCTTTGGCATAGCCATGTTCATTGCGCTGGTAAGTTTAATGACAGGCCTGAATGACTTTACGGAGGAAATCACCATGACGTCTTCTCCTGATATTCATATCTATAACGACATCACAGAAAGCAGATCTTCGATAGTGGAAGAACTGAACCCGAACGGACTTACCGTAGTCCACAATCAAAAGCCGAAAATGGAAACTGCGAAGGTGCGGAATGCCCTTCAGATCGCTGAACAAATCAGGCGCGATCCAAGGGTGTTAGGCGTAGCGCCAACCTTATCTTCTCAGGTGTTTTATAATTACGGTCCTGTTGAGTTGCCCGGATTAATGGCCGGGGTAGAAATTCTGGAAGAAGATAAGTTATTTAACCTTCGGGCAAAGATGAAAGCCGGAAGATTGGAAGATCTTCTGATGAATAATGATGGTATTATTATCGGAACGGGCATCGCGCGCAAAATGAATGTTACCGTGGGCGACAGGATAGTGATCACCACACCGCAAGGCTATACCATGACCTTAAAGGTTGTCGGTACATTTCAGATGGGAATCGGCACGATTGATAATGTGCGTAGCTATGCGAATATTTCAACAGTGCAGACTATTCTTCAGCAGGATCAGACATACATCACCGACATCAACGTCAAGTTGGTTGATCTAAACGAGGCACGGATTGTTGCTCCGGAATTTCAGATTATGTACGGCTATAAAGCAGAAGATTGGGAGACGGCCAATGCAACATTTTTAACGGGAGTAACAATCCGTAACATCATTACCTACTCCGTATCCTTCACGTTATTGATTGTGGCAGGGTTTGGTATTTACAATATTCTGAACATGACCATTTACAATAAAATGAAAGACATCGCTATTCTGAAAGCGATGGGTTTTTCCGGAAAAGATGTTCGCCAGATTTTTATGATCCAATCGCTGGTGATTGGCCTGTTGGGAAGTATTGCCGGACTAATCATTGGATATGTTTTGTCGTATATGATTGCGCAGGTTCCGTTTGATGGTGGTGATATCGTTAGCATGGATCGTTTCCCGGTGAACTTTAACCCGCGGTATTATATGATAGGGATTGTGTTCGGTATACTCACTACGGCATTGGCAGGCTATATGCCCTCGCGCAAAGCCGCCCGGCTGGATCCGATAGAAATTATCCGTGGACAATAGTATGCAAAGTAGTCAACAAACCGTTTGAATGGCAGTGCAGTAATGGAACGAGTGTTACATACCGAAAAGGTTTCCAAGTATTTCTACGACCCGGAGAAATTCCAGGTACTTAAGGAAATTAACCTGGAAGTGATGCGTGGTGAATTTCTTTCACTCGTTGGAAAGTCCGGTTGCGGAAAATCAACGCTGATGTATGTGCTTTCCACCATGGATACAGACTACGAAGGCGAACTGGAAATTGCCGGTCAGCGACTTACCGGAAAAGACCAGAATTTTCTGGCCGCTTTTCGCAATGCACACATCGGTTTTATTTTTCAATTCCATTATTTATTACCTGAGTTTACAGCACTGCAGAATGTGATGTTACCCGCCTCCAAACTGGCGCGGTATACTCATGAGGAAATTGAAGCACGCGCGTATGATAAGCTCAACATCCTTGGTGTTAAGGATCAGGCGTTGAAACCTTCCTCTAAATTATCCGGTGGGCAACAGCAACGGGTAGCCATTGCACGCGCATTAATCAATGATCCGGATATTATTATGGGCGATGAGCCAACCGGAAATCTCGACTCCTATAATTCCAATCTTGTGTTTGATATTTTGAAAGAACTCAGTCATACCTATAAGCAAACCATTATTGCCGTAACACACGATGAAGAATTTGCGCGTAGAACAGACCGGGTGGTAGAAATGAGCGATGGAAAAATTACCAGCTGAATCAAGTTTTGCTGATTGGCAATGTTTATTGTTTTAAGTAATCAGGCATTTTAATTCCTTCTTTTAATACAGGATCAGGAACAGGAGTCGTTCGCAGTGTTTGAAGTGGAACAACTCCTGCCCAGATGTTCAAATCATAATCTTCGTCATCATCTTTTGGTGGCCCCATTCTGATTTTGGCAGATGCTTCGTAAATCAAAAAGGAGAGCACCATGGTTTTCTTCCATTCACTTTCGGTAGGCTTACGGATATCATCCCAGCGCCCCGGTTGCATTTTGTTGGTGAATACTTCCAGTGCCTGATAAATTTCGTTTTCATCGCTTACTACTTCTGCAGTACTAAAGATGATGACGGACCGGTAATTCACCGAATGGTGAAAGGCAGAACGCGCGAGCACCAATCCATCAAGGTGGGTTACACTGATGCACACTGGCAATTTTTGTTCGGCCAGTGAGCGCATGTAGGTGCTGCCTACTGATCCGTGAATGTAAAGCTTGTCATCGATGCGACAGAAACCTGTTGGAATTTGAAAAGGCTGATTGTGCTGAGCAAAGGCCAGTGTACAATACAATGCTTCATCCAGTATAGCATAAATGGTATCCTTATCATACACACCTCGTTTGGGCAACCGGGTAATGGTGGTACGATCAGTTTTTTCAAAGTCAGGCATTGGCAATAAAATTATTGTACCGGTATGATATAGTTCCAGTGATGTTCATCTTCAACTTCACCTCTTCGTATGGCAATTAGCTTTTGTTTTACTTTCACTTGTAAACTATCGGCCGTTACTTCAGGGAGATTATAATCTTTGCCATTAATGTTAATGGTAGCAATGGGAGCTACCACTGCAGCAGTGCCTGCACCGAACGCTTCTGTAAGGGTACCGTTTCTGAATCCTTCTTCAAGATCGGCAATGCTGATCTTTCGTTCTTCATGAGGAAATCCTAAATCTTCGGAGAGGGTTAATATGGAATCGCGGGTTACCCCATCCAGGATTGCTGTAGTGAGTTTGGGGGTTATTAGTTTACCATCCAGTACAAACATCACGTTCATCGCACCCGACTCATCAATGTATTTATGCTCTTTTGCATCAGTCCACAACACCTGGTCGAATCCCTGTTCCCGTGCAAGTTGTGCCGGGTAGAAAGCGCCTCCGTAATTGCCGGCACATTTTGCATACCCGGTGCCACCTTCAGCAGCCCGTACATAAGTCTCTTCTACTTTAACCCGAATAGCTTTGCTAAAATATGGTCCCACCGGACTGGTCATGATTATAAACTTGTATTCATCGGCAATCTTCACTCCGAGCCTTGGTTCGGAGGCAAACATGTGCGGTCGCAGATAAAGTGAAGATCCTTCGTTTGACGGAACCCATTTGCAATCCGTTTTCACGAGGGCATGCAAACCGCCAGCAAATAACTCTTCCGATACAGGAGGCATGCACATCCGCGCAAGCGAGCGGTTAAACCGGTCGAGGTGTTTATGCATGCGGAAAATGGAAATGTTCCCATCCACCATCCGATATGCTTTCATACCTTCGAAAACTGCCTGGCCATAGTGCAGAGAAAGCATGGCCGGGCTCATCATCAGTTCACCGTACGGAACAATTTCCGGTTCGCTCCATTTCTTGTTCTTGAATTCCGCCACCAGCATGTGGTCAGCAATATGTTTCCCAAATTCGAGGTGGTTGAAATCTATTTCAGAAAGACGTGAAACAGCTATGTGTTTTACAGGGATTGATGAAGCCAGTGTGGTCATGCAGAAATTGTTTGGAACAAGTTAAAAATAAATTCGGTTACTGGATTACTTCCATTTTACTTTACTTCATACCATTGCCCGTCAGGCGAGAAAGTAGGGATTCCTATTCGCCTCAATGTTCACACACCGGGCTGAGGTTTTTTCGATCGCGTGAAACGATATCCCTGGTTTACAATATAAATTCCGGTTACCGTGATTAAAATGCCTATAGCTATGATTCCATTAAGTTTTTCATCCAGGAT
>CAZCRJ010000297.1:0-4415 GCA_964501015.1 uncultured Roseivirgaceae bacterium
AATCTTACCAAAGGTAAAGGCATCGTCCACAATGGGCATAAAAAAATCTGTTGTGCTGATAATACACGTTCCATCACCCAGCTCATATACGGCAGCATCATCTTTCGATTCGTTGCCCACCAGTAAATTAGGGAAGGAAGAGTTGATGACATTTGACTGAAGAATTTTTTCGAGTGTTGCGGGCGCAATCTTACAACCACAGCCGGATCCATGTGAGAATTGAGTCAACTTTATCTTGTCCATCTTTTCTTATACCGATTAAATAAATTTCTACTCTTGAAGTGTTGTATTCTGCCGGTCTGATCAAAAATCAGCTTCCCTTAATTGTTCAACCAACCGTTCGACATGTTTACCATTCCAGGAAAAACGGTTTACAATTCGTTGCTTTTTTCGTTCCAGTCCATTTAGGTAAGCCTTATCGTAATACGTAAGCAGAATATCGATTACTGAAACCATATCTCCATCGAATAATTTTTCTTTCGCTGCACTAAAATGTTGTCCACCCAATCGTTTTGTAATTTTCTCCATCGCCTTTAAAAACAAAGCCTTGTCAGCAGGGCCATATTCGTTCACAAGTCGCTCAACGCGTACCTCCCGCGGAACGTCAATCTCTGTTATCGGACTACTGTTCAATGTACGCCAGATGGACTCCGGAAGGAATACATGCCCGATGGCAATCGATTCGTCTTCAATCCAGATTGGCTTACTCACATCGAGCTGTAAAATTTCTTCGAACAAATCATTTTGAAATTGCTCCGATGTAGGCTGTGCCGGCATCATGAGCCCACCGAAAACCGATCCTTTATGACGCGCCAAACCTTCCAGATCAAGAACCTGCTCTCCTGCCTTTGCCAACGCATGAAGAATCTCTGTTTTACCACTACCGGTGCAGCCGCCAACCACCTTAAACCTGAATGGAAGCGCAAGCGTTTCCAGCGTCCTATGCCGGTATGCCTTGTAGCCTCCTTTAAGAATATGCGTTTCGATTCCGGCTATATTTACAAAGGCCCCAAAATTTGCTGACCGCATACCTCCGCGCCAGCAGTGCACAATCAACGCATTAGTGTGGGCAACATTAAGTGCCTTTTCGATTATTTGATCGAGCCTTGGGCCCACCAGCCGAAAACCGGTTCGTATTGCTTCCAGCTGACCTTTTTGCTTGTAATCGGTACCGACCAGAATCCGCTCAACATTGTTCAATAAAGGAATATTGATTGCTTGACAGATGTGCCCCGCTTCAAACTCTCCTTCTGAGCGAACATCCACCACCGGCACTTCGTGGCGAAGTGTTAAAAAATCATCAAGCGAAAGGATCATGTGACAAGGTACAAAAAACACCATCCCACAAGGGCGAAAGAAAAATCATAAGCAGAAAAAGCTGACTATACGTGTGCCTAATTATCAGAAAAGCGGGTAGAAATACTGGTGGCTATACCAATCCGGAAACCATAGTTCAGATATTTTCCATCAAGAAAAGCAGCCGCGGCTTCCAGCCTGAAAATGCGCAGAATGCCATCCAAAGTATAGCCCACTTCTGTATAGTTTCTGGAGGTTGGTGTGGCCAGGTAATTCACAAAAATATTTTCGCGTATACCAAACATGCGTACCTCCGGAATGGACGTAAGTAAAAACCTGCGGAACTGGTAATGAACATTGGCCACCGCATATTTATCGGATGTGCTGTACTGATAATAATTCAATAACCTGAAACTCCCTACAGGATCGGTAGTGACAAACGGTGTTTGGTTGCCGAGGAAGTGTTTATAGTCCATGAAGCCAAGGCTGTCGGCAGATAAAAATGTACCTGCCCGTAACATGAAGTGAAGCCTGCCACGTACCCCAATTGCGTATTCGTGTTTGATCCCCGCTTCAAGCTGGTTAAAATCAATTTCACTTTCCATGATTGAATTGAATCCCTTTCTGTAGGTTAGTAACAAAGTAGGTGTTGAATTTCCAATTTCAATTTTTCTTCCATTCCTGATCCTGTACTTGAGCCAAGGGCGTGCACTCATATGAATTGATCCGATAACAGCCTGATGTTCTTCAAAACTTGTATTGGCTACTTCCTCATTAACCGGTGCATTCGATGTATACCCTTCTATCTTATCACGGTTTACCCATTTGTAATTGGTATTATTGAACAACTCTCTTCGGGTTGCCCACGACATAGTAGCTTCAGCGGTAAACTTCGGGCTGAACCTTCTCCGGTAGAGCATATCCACATAGTCACGCTCATATATTTTCATCAGGTTCTCTTCCAGGAAAAGTGTGGTGAAGGTATTGACTACAGGTAAGATGGGTTCATCGTGATTAAATTGTTTGATGTAGCGCCCACCCTGCACTTCAAACCTGTAGTTTTTATTCCGTAAACGGAAGGTCAGGTTCCCCGACAGGTTATCCCGTGCAAAGGAGTACCGAAATGTAGGCATAATATTTAGCCTTGTTTTCGTGGTATCCTGAAGAATGGTTCCGAAGTTTAGTCTGTAGATGAGGTTAAAGCCTTCCACGGTGTTAAACCACACTTCGGGAAATTTGATTTCAAAATTGGAGTACTTCGAAACCTTGTACACATCGCCAATCAACAAATCCCATGGCTGAAAACCCTTTCTGTTTTTTGCGGCCCGCTTCACGGTATCGCCTTCTTCTTTCTTCCGTTCTTCAATGGCCAGGCTATCCGTTTTTTTGTATCCCTTAATTTCTTCCAGCGTAAGTGGAACAGGCCGTATTAATGCCCAATAGGCTGAATCCTTTTTGTACGCGCCACTATCTATTTTAAAGGAGGTATTGGAAACAACATCCGGCTCTTTTGATTGCCGGATTTCTTCTTTTTCGTATTCTTTCACGATCGACCGGAGTTCCTTTCTCGTTATCTCTTTATCGGTAGCGAGGCGCTCCTGTAACTGCTGGTTTTTATCGCTGTTACGTTTTTGAATTTCTTTAGCCTCATCTTTAAATATTTTTTCATCGATTACTTTCATCTCCTCCACCACAAGATCCGGATTTAACTCAATTTTATAATTCCGTACCGTTGCCAGGTAATCGTATACAAACTCAAATCCGAAAAATTTACCTCCCACATCAAATTGTTGAGATACCGGCATCCATGCCTGCCCTTGTGTTTGGGTTGCAGAGGCATTAGCATCCACCGGGGTATATACCTGTTTCACACCAATTCGTACTCCCAGTTTTGTGGTTTTCAAATCAAGGCTGTGTATAGACCACCAGTCTTCCACAATGTAAAGTAAGCCCTCCACCACATTATCACCACGATTGCGGGGTGTTACTTTTATTTTACTTACTTCATAACTTCTGTCTTTAAACGTACCGAGGTATTCAAACTTATAATATCCAAAGGCAGCTGGTGAAAGCGGGGATACCGTTTCGGCAATGATCGGTTGATAGAAACTGCCATAAATAAAGGCGTTAGGCGATGTATTATTATCCTTGCCATCACTTCGGATGGAAATAACTTTTTCGTCAAATGTATTGGGCCTGGTGTACCTGATTTCGCTTACCGATTCAGAAATAAATGCCCTGTCTTTTTCGATACCTTCCTTTTCAAGTGCCTTCTTGGCCAACCACGGATAATCCACCAGTTTGCCCACTCCTTTAATATATACTTCCGCAGAGTATCGGTCGATTTGCTGAGTGTGATACTTTGCCTTGGAAATCGCCTTGCGCATGATGGTATATGCAGGATCTTCTTTGCCGGAGATAATGACATTCTTAAGCATCACTACCTGCGCCTTCATTACGATGTCCACTACAACTACAGCATTTTCTACCACTACTTTCCGTTCCTGTGTCTCATACCCAACATATTGGTACACTACATCGTAGTATCCTGCCGGGAGTGAAATTTCATACAGGCCATCTTCGTTAGAGACCGTTCCTGTTCCCAATTGCTTGACATAAATGGTGGTATACGGTAATACCGTGCCATCATCGGCTTTAATAACACCACGTATGCTGCCTGCCATGCCTATGGAGACTGCAAAAAAGAAAAGCCAGGTTAACCGGTAGCGCATTATTCAGCTTTGGGATTCAAGTTAATTTTCTGTTGGTAACCAGACGATGATAATAATCACTGAGTTGCCTGATTATTGATAAAATTTTTTCTCACGGATTATGGCTTCCACGGCATCGGGGATCAGGTAGCGTACGGATTGGTTCTTTCTAAGACACTGACGGATAAAGGTTGCCGAGATATCCAGCACGGGCGCCTCCACCATGGTCACGTTGGGGTGACGTTTAAGTTCTGAGTTTGTTACAGTGGGTCTTGGATAAACATACAGCCCGTAATCTTCCAGAATGCGTTCCCAGTTTTTCCATTTAACAAAATTGACGAGGTTATCTTCTCCTATGATTACTTTAAACTCCTTATCCGGATGTTTTTCTGTTAAGTGGACGAGGGT
>CAZCRJ010000298.1:0-3740 GCA_964501015.1 uncultured Roseivirgaceae bacterium
GTCCAAGTATCCAAAGGTAATCGTGGTATTCTTTTTTGACAGGATCGATGGCGATTCGGTAATGGGTAGAGAAGATCACCAGGCAACTGAACCATAGAATGATGCCTACATAGACATTAGCCATAATGATCGGAAAACCAACTGCAAAAAACAGGACACCTGCAGCTTTTACACTCCCTGAAAAATACGATGAGGTTTTAAAGTTGATCATAGGAAGGGATAAAGTCAGCTTGCTTTAAGGATTGAATAAAGTTGTTGACTGGGATACACATAGGGGCCGTCAGCGTGATTATTACTTCTTAATGCCAAAGAGCTTGATTCCATTTTTGAAAAGTTTTGTTATTTCAGCAGAACTTGAAGTTAATAGTATTAAAGAGCCGAAGACAAGGGAAATCAAAATGGAACGGTAAGTCATGTCGGCAAAAACATTATTTAACTTAGGGAGAAGTGAATTCACCCCAATTACTATCACTGCAATTACCAGAACTTTTAGCGTTGCAATCGAAAATGGTTGGAGCTTAAATTTCCACCAGATAAATCCGTACTTAATCAAATTAAATAGGAATAAGGCAAACGCAGAACCTATTGCCGCTCCGGTTATTCCATACACAGGAATGAGTAAAAGATTAAGGGCAATGACTGTAATGGCCAGGATCAATACCACTACAATGTTGAAGCTGTAATATTTTGAAAGTACTATTATTTCACTGCTCGGACCAAAGAGCATGTCGATCAACTTACCAGCACCTACCAGCAACACTACCCATGTGCCGGCTTCAAAAATTGCACCTTTCGGAATTAAGGTAAAAATAGTATCAAGGTTGGCCGAGACACCAATCAACAACAGCGAGCCAATAATGAACTGGTTAATAGAAACTTTTTTGTAGAGGTTTTCGATTTCACCCATGTCTTTTTTCTCGAAGGCTTCTGAGATCAGTGGCATAGTGGTTTGGAGTATCGCGCGCTTTGGTATTTCAATTACGGTTGCCATGTAAAAGGCTGTAGTATATATGGCATTGGAAGCAAACCCCAGTAAACCGGCTACCATCAAACTATCTACTTTACCAATGATAACCATGCTGCTGGTGCCAACAAAACTGAGTGTACTGAATTGAAGTAACTCACGCAGCCGGGCTGATTTAATAAACGTGTAATCAAAGCGTAACGTAAATTGTCCGTTAAACCACAAGTTGAACAACAGCAGGCTTAAGGTAATGGCATAGATGGCCACATTAAAAACCAAAAACTGATGGAAGGTTATTACCTTCAAAAAATAAATGCTTACCAGTACAGCCTGGAGCAAACGAATGCCTACTTCGCGTAAAAATCCGGGAAACGCAACTTTGAGTAATGACCGCGAATAGGTTTCAATGAGCGTGGTGATCAGCAGAAGAAACGTTAACCAAACGATAAGGTGCAGGTACGGAGTAATGTCACGGGCCTGATCCTTGAAAAAGGAAATAATCTGGTTTTCAGCCAATGTGAAAATCATCCAGAATAGCGCAAAACCAATCAGCGAAAGCGTGAGGATCAACGTAATAAATGATGAGGCGCTTTCCTTGCTCTTATTGAACTGTGGATAAAACCTGGTAATGCTTTGCGCCAACCCAAGTTGGGCGAACGGCACAAACAATATAGAGGCATCCTGAAGGGTACGCAGTAACCCAATTTGCTCCACCTCCAGAAATTTCGGGTATAAGTACAGCAGGTTTACATACCCAACTACCACTCCAAGGTAGGAGATGATGGAGGTGAGGATGCTTTGCCGGATAACAATGCCCATTATGAAATGAATTGTTGATAATTTTGAGGTGTTATCACCTGGTGTTCACTTTCCGGATACGCCTTGGTAAACGTTAAAGGTGCTTTTTCTTTTTTAACGCCCCCCCATTTAAATTCAAAAGTGTAGAGTTTACCATCTCGCTCTTCGATGTAATCAATTTCCTGTTGCTGTTTGGTTCTCCAAAAGAACCTGTTCGACCAGATGGATGCATAAGTCGTGAACTTTAACCTTTCGGTTAACATAAAATTCTCCCAAAGTGCCCCGGCATCTTTTCTTAATTCCAACGGCTGAAAATTTGCGATAATGGCATTTCGTACACCATTGTCGTAAAAATATATCTTTCGGCTTTTTTTCAATTCATTACGTAGATTCCTGCTGAATGATGGCAGGCGATAAACTACCATTGTTTTTTCCAGTAGATCAATATACCGTGTTACGGTTTGTGGGTCGGATCTAACCAGATCGGCTATTTCGTTGTAGCTTACTTCTGAACCAATCTGTAGGCTCAGTGCCTGAAGTATTTTTTCAATTACTTCAGGTTTTCTCACATCCTTAAACGAAAACAGATCTTTGTATAAATAACTATCAGTAAGATTTTTGAGTATTTCTTTTTCTGAACCTGGATGGTTGATTACATCCGGGTACATACCATAAATCAGTCGAGTAGTCAGTAGCCTGTTTTGTTCGATGAACGAAGTGTGTCCGATCAATTCTTCCATGGACACCGGGTACATGATAAATTCCCATTTTCTACCGGTCAATGGCTCGTTGATTTCGTTGACAAGTTCTAATGCTGATGATCCCGAAACGATTAACTGAACCGATTTAAGTTGATCGATAATGAGTTTAAGGCTAAGCCCGATGTTTTTAACACGCTGAGCTTCATCAATAATGATGAGTTTGTGTTTGCCAATAAGTGACTTAAGTTCTGAAGAAGTCTTTTCAAAAAGTATAGCCCGCATATCGGGCTCATCACAGTTAATAAACAAAGCCTTTTCAGTCAAATTCTCCGAAATACTTTGTAGCAGAGTAGTTTTACCTACCTGTCGCGGACCAATGATAATCACTGCCTTTCCGGTACCTAAATGAGATTTTATAGTATTTTCTAGCTTTCTGGCGATCATAATCATTTAAAGTTATAACTATATTCGATTATAATCTATAAAAGTAATAAATTAGGGTTTAAACCAGAACACTGTATCGGTGATGCCGGAAGTAGTGTATACTTTTTCCCAATCCTGAAGAAGTTCATGAACAGCCCGGTACCGGAGTCTTTCAGCATTGTCCAGGATTAGTATACCCCCATTTTTAATTTTAGGAATAGCATGTTGAGCGCATTCGACCCGCGCGCGACCATCCACAATTACGAAGTCGAAGTGTTCGTTTGGATACTGATCGATGTAGGAATAGTATTTCGTGTAACAACTGGCCGCTGCCGGGGGCATCAGGTAATTCTCGTAATTGTTTTTTGGGTAGCCGATTGTTTTGGAGGAATCCTTCTCGGGTGCGATGTGAACGTACTGTACGGTATTCAGCTTTTTATTCTTTAATTCATCCTGAATGTGCTTATACCATTTTTCGTCATGCTCAAGGCTTACCAATTCGCCAATGCGTGGCGCGATGAACAGCGTGCTTCGTCCGCTTCCAAATTCAAATCCTTTCATATCGGGTGTTAGTACAGCAGTAAGGATGTCAATAGCAGCAGGAGTCATCCAGGGAACGGGAGTGCCTTTCCACTTTTTCAGGAGGTGTGAGGTATATAGTTTTAGGAATGGGCGAAGAATGCGGAAGTGGAGGTACTTGAATGGTTTTGACTTGGGGTAGAAATAGTTGTGCTTGATATATTTTGATGAAGTTGCCAGCAAAGTTGCTTGTACCAAGAGTGTCATTCTCACGTTTTTATTTGGCAATATTCTCACCTATTTTGCGCCATTCCAAGTGTTTATTCGTACAGTTT
>CAZCRJ010000298.1:3750-4408 GCA_964501015.1 uncultured Roseivirgaceae bacterium
CTAATTATAGAAGTAAGTGATGTTGAAATCGGTAATGTTGGTCAATGCAGTGCATAAACCTTATGACACCCGTATTTTTCATAAGGAAGCGCTGTCGCTGATTCAAGCCGGATGGCAGGTAACTATAATAGTACCTCATAGTCATTCAGAAACAGTCCTGGGTGTCGAGGTGGTGTCTGTTCCGTTACCAAAAATGGGATGGGAGCAATTGATTAAATGCCCATGGTATATTTTCAAGGAAGCACTAAAACAACCTAAAGATGCTGTTTATCATCTTCATGATTCCGAGTTATTGATAATAGGCTTGTTGCTCAGGATTACTGGACGTACCGTAATTTATGATGCCCATGAGGATACTCCATTGCAAATCAGCTACCAGCATTGGTTGCCTGATTGGGCAAAATTCTTTTATCGGTGGTTTTATTTTATGTTAGAGAAAGTGTGTGGATGGACCTTCAAAGCCATTATTGTAGCTGAGCCGGTTATTGCAAAATATTTCCCAGTTAGTAAAACTTTTTTGGTAAGGAATTTTCCAATTGCAGGTGTTTTTAACCCAGCACGGACCAAAGCGTATGCTGATCGTGATAACAACATGGTATATATCGGGCTGCTCAGCAGGGTCAGAGGATTGAAAGAAATGCTAGAAGGTCATCGGAAA
>CAZCRJ010000299.1:0-4395 GCA_964501015.1 uncultured Roseivirgaceae bacterium
CCAACATCGTTTTGATGCTTGGAATATCCTTTCCATTTAAAAAGTAGTCGCGTTCCTGCTGATCAAACGACTTGTGCATGCCACCAGGTACGGCAGCTACGCCATGTATTTTTTTTCCGGCAATGGCGCGGATAATTTCCTGGCCAAATTTGCGCATCAATATGCCTTTACGCGCCAGTTCTTTGTTCTCAATGGCAACGGCAAATACATTTCGTTTTTCTACCGGGGCATCGGCACCAAAGAGCAAGTCGGGTGAGGCGAGATAAAAAAAGTGAAGTGCATGCGACTGAAAGATCTGACCGTAGTGCAATAATTTTCTCAATTTAAAAGCAGCCGGGCTAAGGTCTTCTGGATCTATACCCACTAGTTGATCAATGGCCTTTGCCGCAGCCAGATGGTGGCTCACCGGACAAATCCCACACAACCGCTGCACCAGTACCGGTGCTTCCCAGTAGGGGCGGCCCTGAATAAAGCGTTCAAAGCCTCTGAACTCAACGATGTGGAAAAAGGAATCTTCCACTTTTCCATATTCGTCAAGGTGTATGGTAACACGCCCGTGGCCTTCCACACGTGTAACCGGATCTATCACTACTTTTTTCTTCATGTTAGTCGTACTTAAATTCAGAATATAACAGGGAAAAATCTTCACCCCACAACAGGCTCTTTACTACCTTCCAGATGTGAGTAGCGGTTGGCGGGCACCCCGGTATCATATAATCTACTTTTACAATTTCGTTACACGCGTAGATCCTGTCCAGAATTTTGGGCAAATCTTCGTGGTAGGGAACAGTATTCTCTCCTTCTTCACTGGTAACGCAGTTCAGGTAAGCTTCTTCCAGGCATTCGCCCAGGGGAATGGTATTGCGCATGGCGGGTAGTCCGCCCCAAACGGCACATTCACCCATTACTACGAGTATGTCGCACATCTCACGGAATTTGATCAGGGTTTCAATGTTCTCTGTGTTGCAGCATCCTCCTTCCACGATCCCAAGATGACAGCGTTGCGTGAAGGTTTTAATATCGGTTAATGGTGATTTATTAAAGGAAACCAATTCTGCGATATCCATGATTTCCTCATCAATATCCAGCATGGACATGTGGCAACCAAAGCATCCTGCCAGGGAAACTGTTGCAATGGTTTTTTTCTCGTAGTTGCCTTTATTAGGCTTATCGAGAATAGTACGGGTAAATTGTTTCTGTGCAGACACCATATCGAATGCCCGGTCACCAAATGGTTTTGATATGCTTTTTCCGCGAACAATTATCGCGCCTGTCGGGCAGATGGTCATGGCATTGATGGCTTGCTCATCAGTGAGTAAGGCTTCCTGTACGTAGTCAATGCCGATCATGGTTTCATTCCCCCTGTTGATGGACATGAATACGCGTTTTTTCTCATCGGTCAGAACTTCCTCAATGCATCGTTTACATTTAATGCACCGGTTGTGTTCCATGATCATGCGCTTGGGCTGGTAATCAATCAGGCGATCTTTAAACAAGTGGGGAAAGCGTGTTACGGAAATTCCCAGTTCATACCCCATATGCTGCAAATTGCAGTTACCACTTTTTTCACATGCCGGACAAAAGTGATTGCCTTCCGAAAACATCATTTCGATAAGCGCCTTTCGCATATCCACAAGTTCGGGAGTATTTACTTCCACCTGTAGTCCTTCGTGAATGTAAGCGGTACAGGCAGGGTCATTCCGTCCATTGATTTTACAAGTGCACGTACGGCATGTACCCAGTGGCGGGTCTATATGCTGAAAGTAGCAAAGCGATGGAATAAACACACCGTTTTCCTTTGCCGCATCAATCAGGTTGGTGCCTTCTTCAGCTTCATATTTCTTTCCGTCAATCCAGAATGAACAAGTTGCCATGGGTTTCAGGGTTTATAGCGTTCATAGTCGGCCACAGCCGACTGGTGATTAAATTTTCTGATGATACTATTATCGGTTCGTGCAAATCGTGCGAAAAAATAGTCGTCAAATTTTTCCAGTGATTGAAGTATTGCATTGCTGGCTGTCTTGCCGAGGCCACATCGACTTGTTGTTTTCATTAATATGCCCCAGTTCTTCAACTCCTTCAAGTCATTCATGTCAGCCAATCCATTTTGCAACCGTTCCAGTTTTCGTTGGATGATAAAGTTACCCGCACGGCAAGGTGTACATACCCCACACGATTCATGTTTAAAAAATTCTGAGAAATTCATCAAGATATGCACGATATCCCGCTGGCTGTTAAAGATCATAAAGGACCCTCCGCAACGAATATCTTTTTGATCCTTCAAGTCAAGCATCGAAATGCGTCTAAATTTTTCTTTTACGGAAACAGATTCACCGGATGGTCCGCTAACCTGGATAAAGTATGGATCTTCAGCACCGCATTGTTCCAGTAGTTCCGCTATGGTGATGCCCCATTCAATTTCATAAATCCCTGGCCGTTGACAATCTCCGGAAATGCTGATGAGTTTGGTGCCTGGTGATCCGGGAATTCCGCGTTTCAGATATTCATCCGCACCCAACTGTAGAATTCGTGATACTGCAGCAAAGGTTTCAACATTGTTTACCACGGTGGGTAATTGGAGGTAGCCTTTTTCTACAGGATAAAACCATTTGGTTCTGGGTTCGCCTCGTTTGCCCTCCATGGATTCCAGCAAGGCGGTTTCTTCGCCACACACATAGGCGCCCGCACCTAATTCCAGGCGGATGTCAAAATCAAATCCTTCAATACCAGCAATAGATTTACCCAATAATCCCTGAGCGTGGAATGCCTCAATTTCATCCTCCAACTGTTTCACCAGCCAGCGGTATTCACCACGCAGGTAGATTATACCATATGATGCGCCTACCGTGTAGGCAGCAACGATCATTCCTTCCAGTACTGAGCCGGGTTGATAGGTCAACAGAACGCGATCTTTAAATGTGCCTGGTTCACCCTCATCGGCATTACAGACAATGAATTTTGGAGCACTAGAATATCCTCTGCAGGTATCCCACTTTTTCCAGGTTGGAAAGAATGCCCCACCTCGTCCAGCTAGTTCAGAACGTTTTAATTGGTCCAGGACACCACCTGGTTTCAATTCCGTGAGTTTAGCGATAGCTTCACCACGGGTATAGGGTGCGAAAAATATAGTTCGGTCATTAACAGGGGTATAGCGAATTGTATTATGGGGCAGGTCGCAGATTTCAGCGGCTGATTTTCCTTCCTTTAGTTTATTGATAATCTCCTTTACTTTGAGCGCATTCAGGTTGGTGAAAGGATAGAAATCAATCAGGGCAGCAGACTCGTGGTCACTTAACCCAATGCAGGGTGTGGCGTATAAACCAAACGTGCCACTGGGGTCAGTAAATCCTAACCGTGCACCGGTTTCACGCTCGAACGTCTCACGGATGCGTTCATACCCCTTCAATTCGGATATGATACTATTATTCAGGTAGATGGTGTGTTTGCCAGCCGGTTGCAAGTGGAAGAAATGATAAAAAGAAACAACACCTTCAATTTCAATTTCTGACAGATGGTGTTTTTCGGCCAGTTGGTGAATGGCCTCACGAGAAATGTAACGGTCACGATCCTGATAGTCCCATAACTCTGATAATAATCGTGCACGTTCAGGATCGACCGTAAAAAATTTTTGATGTGAATTAGAGCGCATAAACAGCCGGGTTTACAGGCTGTTTAAATTGTGCATAATGGAATCAATTTGTAATGATGAAAGTCATGCAAACGATTGCCAAAAGCAGATTTATTTTAGTGGAATTACTGATTTTCATCGATCAACTGAAGTCATCATTCAGGTGAAGGGGAGATCCTATGCTCAACGAAAAAAATTATAGGTGAGTAAGCTGTTTATTTTATGATGACTTTATAGGTACTGATACGGTTTTGATGATGCATGCGTAGTACATACAAACCTGGAACGGGTCGTTCACCGAAACCGTCACGTCCATTCCACTCTATCTTTTGATAACCAAAGGGCACAGTGCCTTCAAAAACTGTTGTAATTTTTTGACCGTTTATGGAAACCAGATCAATACGAACAGGCGTCTGATTGATCGCTACAGGAATGGAGACGTAAATGTTGGCTGATCCATCAATTGGGTTGGGGGATACCTGGACAATTTTTCCAACATTGTCTGATAGTTCCCGTTGTATTTCCTGTTCCTTACCATAAAAAATCGTGAAGGATGTTGAAGGAGTTACCGTGTACGCATTATGCTTCCGCATATCTAACCATATGTTTGCTGCCTTGTCATACAATATCAACATGAATTCATTCTCTCCGAAATAACTATTATCCCAACGCAAAACTGCAGCACTGTTTTTGTCCGAAGCGTCAATCGTAAACTCCCAGGTATGAGTGGTTGTTGATGGTATGATATCTTTTGAATAAGCATAGCC
>CAZCRJ010000300.1:0-442 GCA_964501015.1 uncultured Roseivirgaceae bacterium
TATTTTGTCAATGACTGAAGTAGTACAAGACTCACCTGTAATGACAGGAGGAATTGTAAGGGCTTGAACGATTACCATATTGGACTCTACTGAAATAGTACTGGCACCCGCGATGGCCCGTGCGGTGAGTTGCTGGCCGGCTGTAAGGGTAAGGTTGTTTACGGTCCAGGCAAAAGGTGATGTAGCGGATGCCGTAGCCGAACCAAAATGAATTCCGTTGGCGTACAACAAAATTGAGGCGTTGGCCACAGAAGTACCGCTAACAGAGGTTGACGTATTTAAAACCGGGCTGGTGGTAATTACAGGTTTTGCTGTTGCTGTTGCGCAATTGCTTCCAATACAAACAAAGGTGGGTTCAGATTCACATTGGCCGCTTAAGGTTTGCGTGATCCGGTAAGTACCATCTGCCAGGCAAGGAGCTCCACCGGCTGTGCAACTGGTG
>CAZCRJ010000300.1:452-3246 GCA_964501015.1 uncultured Roseivirgaceae bacterium
TAACGGTGTTGTTTGAAAACAAATTTCCGCTTAGAGGAACCAGCGGAGTTGAACTAGCACCTAAATAAATATTTACAACAGCACCTGGTGTTCCTGTACCCGAAAACGCTTTTCCGGAATTACACGCAGAGCCTGTGAGGGCGGGTGTGCAGGTATTAGCCACCACAATAGCACTGCAGTTGTTTACAGATTCGGTTTTTCCAATGGCGGTTGCTGTTGCATAGAAGATTTCGCCAGCGACAAGGTTGGAGACAGGTAATACCCAGGAACCGTTGGTAACCGTAGTAGTTCCCACCTGGTTTCCGTTCTTAAACACGCTGATTGTGGTTCCATTTCCTTCTGTAGAAGTTCCGGAGAGTAGTGTAGAAGAAACGGTAAGGTTGTTGTAGAGAATCGGACAAGCCGAACGGTCGGCAGGAAAACCTGCGTGTATCGCAGAAGCCGATGTGGGATAAAAATTATCAACAACTGCCTGAAAAATTCTGTCGAGGTTATATCCATAAGCCTGATCGTCAATGCCGCCAATATCCGACACGGCTGCATTGCCAATAGCTGCGGCTGCGTTCATTGAAGTAACTGCCACCATGCGTAAAGGAAAGTATTGGGTGATGACCGAAAAGGGAACAAAGAAATCGTAGAAGTAATCGGGTGTTCCGCAGTTGGAAGTTAATGCTACGGATTTTTGTGTGTAGTCGTCATGGGCTAAGGTGGTTTTCAACACGGGATTATTGGTACCATCTACATCGTAAATGCTTACACCGAAGTTGGTACGTAGAACAACTTCTATTTCAAAGCCGGGATTTCCATTTACGGCATTCGGATCGGTATTGGGACCGGTGGATCCGAATTTCTGATCAGCATCGATAAGAATGCTGTAGCCTTTTGAGTTAGGAGCTGTATTGCCTAACCGGAATCTGAAAAGCAGGTTGTTGTTGGCATCAAGATAGGCGAGAACGGGATCTTCTTCACCGGAGTCCACCATATCGGTAAAACCACAGGCAGGTCCACGTTGCGGATCGGCTGTGGGTTCAATACCGGGTACGCTCAATGCCTTAAACGGAATCTCGCTTTCGGTTTGGTCATTCGACAAAAAACCTGAGGTAGTGTTTGATGTGTACCCATCGCCATTGGGATCGAGTACGACTTTACCGGCTCCGGCTGGTTTGTAGATAAAACCTGGTGTTTGGGACCAGGCTTGTGTTATCAGTATAAGGCTGATTGTAAGAAGAGTTAGGAGTTTGGTCATTGTGCTTATAATTTTTTCGAAAGGTCAGCACAATGCTACTGCGGGAGATCAGGGTAAACCGGATTCTGAAAATATCAGAGTTTGGGACACAATATCCATTCATAAACCGGAAGAGTTGAAAATTAATTACTAAAGGAAGTTTTTATTGCTAATGCGGTGAGGAGTTTCTCAGGGTTTTCCCTGATATGCGGATTCCGTTTATAAGGATCGAGGACTGAATAAAATTTTCCGTGAGTGATAGAAACAGTAAACCCGAAGCAAAACTGCTCCGGGTTCAGGAAACTATTTAAAAGTGAAATTCGCTTTACTAGGCCCAGGCCTTTCCTACTTCAGCCAATGGCTGGCAACCAATATACCGGCCGGGAACGGCTTCGTATTGTAAGACTTCGGTTACGCCAGGCTTGCTGCTGAAAAAACCAAGCAAGGTCAGTTCCTTCATAGTCATTATGAAGGGTCGTGGACTTGGCATTTCACGAACGGCAGTTTCGTGTGCTGTATTCACATAGGATAAGCGTGCTTCTGCTGAAGCGTCTACAAAATTTGAATCTTTAGTAAACGATTCCAGCCCGGCCATAAAGGAGTCGCGATTTTCCTGGGAATAGACTTGAGCAACAAGTTGTTCGATAAATGCCGGTACTCCCGCATCTTTTGCTCCGGGAGTATCCGTTTTAGGTATAATTATTTCTGCAAGTTCAGTCATCACAAAAGCTTGGTCCTGAGTGAAGAACTCTGGAGTCCATTCAACACCAGGTTGGGCTGTACACCCGTTGAGTATCGCCATGATGGCCGGGGCGGAAACAGCGCCACCCATCAGTAGGGCGGTTCGTTTAATTACTTCTCGTCTGTTCATGATGATGGTGTATTAAAGGTTTTGTTTTTTCATTTCGTCCACTGCAAAATTAACAGCCCGTGCAGTAAAGGCCATGTAGGTGAGTGATGGATTCACACACGATGCTGAAGTCATGAAAGAGCCATCGGTGACAAACACATTTTTACAGGCATGTACCTGGTTCCATTTGTTCAGCACTGAAGTCTTCGGATCTTTTCCCATACGGGCAGTGCCCATTTCATGTATACCAAGGCCAAGACCATGCTGAGATTTATTATCATACATGTTTACATTTTTGAAACCGGCTGCATCCAGCATTTCTGCTGCATCATTGCCCATGTCCTTCCGCATGTTAAAGTCGTTTTCCTTGAATTCTGTATCAAACAGAAGAGTAGGCAATCCATACTTGTCTTTTTTATCGCGGTTAATACTAACCATGTTGCTGTGATCTGGTAACACTTCACCAAATCCCATAATGCCTATTGTCCACTTGCCCGGAGTTGTAGCTGCTTCTTTTAGCTGCTCTCCAATACTCGCTTCTGCTATTAGCCTCGACCATCCCTGCCTGCTGGCGCCTCCCTGGTAACCGAACCCGCGGAGATAATCCCGCTTATCAGTTCCGATATTTCTGAAGCGTGGTATATAAACACCATTTGCCCTGCGTCCGGAATAGTATTTATCCTCAAAACCTTCAGCGTCAGCATTGGCACCAACACCCA
>CAZCRJ010000300.1:3256-4386 GCA_964501015.1 uncultured Roseivirgaceae bacterium
TTGTGCCCTAATTCTCCTCTGTCGTTTCCTAATCCATTCGGAAAACGATTGGATATGGAATTTAATAAAATGAACGTTGAACCCATGGTTGAAGCACACAGGAATATAACGCGTGCATAATACTCATGCTGTTCTCCTGTCTCAGCATCAAGCACTTTTACACCGGTAGCCTTTTTCTTTTGCTCATCGTAAAGAATTTCGTATACAATAGAGTTGGCACGCAGCGTCATGTTACCGGTTGCCGCTGCTGCCGGAAGGGTAGAAGAGTTGCTGCTGAAATAAGCACCATACGGACAACCTCTGCTGCAAAGATTCCGATACTGACAGGTTCCACGCTGTGGACTCTTATCATGAGCAAGCGGTCCCGCAAGGTTCGCTACACGCCCTATCGTTAATAGTCGGCCAAATTTATCCTGCATGGATTTCTTTAGTTCTTTTTCCACGCAATTCAATTCCATTGGTTGAATAAACTTACCATCCGGTAATTGAGGCAAGCCTTCTGCCTGTCCGCTTATACCAACAAAGTTTTCAACATACTCATACCAGGGCACTATTTCTTTATACCGCACGGGCCAGTCGATTCCTACCCCGTCCTTACTGTTGGCTTCAAAATCCATGTCGCCCAGGCGGTAACTCTGACGCCCCCACATAATGGAACGCCCGCCTACATGATAGCCCCTCATCCAGTCAAACCGTTTGCCTTCTTTTTCTGAATAAGGATTTTCCAGATCGTTGACAAACCAATGCTTGGTGGATTGCCTGATGGTATAGCCGGTCCGATTTTGAACCCCCTGCTTTTCAAGATCTTCTGCCGTGGGCCGATCACCAAAGGGCAATTGCCAGGGGTCCTTGGTTGAAGTGGGATAGTCGGGATGGGTTACATCTCTACCTCTTTCCAGCACGAGGGTTTTCAAGCCTTTCTCTGTAAATTCTTTAGCTGCCCAGCCTCCGCTGATACCGGTACCGACTACAATGGCATCGAAGGTGTTTTCTTTTTCAGAGTCAATATTCAAACGCATAGATTTTGGATTATCGAATTAAAGTAAGAATATATTCCTGAATCTTTTAAACTATTTTTTGTGCGGATACATTACGGGGATTTCTGGTCAATCGGGAGGAAAATTGCAATC
>CAZCRJ010000301.1:0-503 GCA_964501015.1 uncultured Roseivirgaceae bacterium
CCACTCGCTTATATTTTTCAACATCATACGCTACGGTACCTATTGGACTGGCTTTTGCTTTATCCAGCAGCTCAAGCCGGAAGGCCACAGGATCTTTCCCTAATTCATGTGCAATTTCATCAATGAAACTTTCTTCTGTATAGGCGATGAAATTATGGTTGGGTGCCCGCCATGGACCAACCGTAATAGTTGATTCATAATTATGGCTATCAATTCTAAAATTGGGCACAGCACCTGCGGGGAAATTATTTTCGCGTGATGCGTTACCGGAGTTTGCAGCGGCAGCGCGTAAATGCCATCCAATAAGCTCCTTGTTCGCGCTGATTACAGCCCTGTAATTGTACATTCCGGCCGGCCGGTAAAAGCCCCCCTGCATGTCATCTTCACGGGTCCAGATTACCTGAACGGGTGCCTTGGCCAGTTTGGAAATCATGGCTGCTTCAACGGAGTAATCAGCCTGCAGCCTGCGTCCAAAACCACCGCCCATACGCGACATGCCAACG
>CAZCRJ010000301.1:513-4364 GCA_964501015.1 uncultured Roseivirgaceae bacterium
TAACTTTATCTTCCGGCAGACCGAGTGCTTTTGCGGCATCGGTGCGGGTTCGGGCGGGTGTTTGCGTTGGTCCATGAAGTTCTGCACGATCCTCCTTAACATCTGCAAAGAAGTTCATTGGCTCCATTGCTGTATGGGGCAGAAAGGGCGCCTCGAAAGTTGTTTCAATAATTTTTGCGCCTGATGTAAGTGTCTTATTGATATCCCCATCGTTTCGCTTAGGGTCATCCGTGTTTTTCTGAACTAAAGCACTAAAGGCTTTCATATAGTCTGATGTACTTTCAGGTGTTTTTTCATCCTCCCAAACAATACGTAATGCATCCCTTCCCTTTTTAGCGGCCCAGGTTGTGGTGGCCAGCACAGCGACTTTATTTTCGTACTGAACAACATTCTTTACCCCTGTCACTTTTCGGGCAGCACTATCATCTACGGATTTAAGTTTTTTACCGAATACCGGCCGAGCAACCATGGCGTAAAGCATGCCTTCACGTTTGGTGTCAATACCAAATAATGGTTTTCCGGTAACGATATTTTTATTGTCAACATTTCGGATTCGCTTGCCAATGATTTTGTAATCAGCGGCATTTTTTAGTTTGATTTCTTCAGGAATGGCTAATGAAGCTGCCTTATCGGCCAATTCTCCATAGGAGGCTTTCCTGTTGGAGGCAGTGTGATGAACAAAGCCCTTTTCTGTTGTGAGTGTATCAACAGAAACATTCCAGTTTTTTGCTGCAGCCTCTACCAGCATTTGTTTTGCTGCGGCACCAGCCTTACGGAAACTATCCCAGCTCGATCTTACAGAGCCGCTACCACCGGCAACTTGCCGTTGGTATTTAGTTGTATCCAGACCGGCTTGTTCAACGCGTATTGAATCCCACGCTACATCAAGCTCTTCGGCCACCAGCATGGGCAGGGAAGTTTTCACGCCCTGGCCAACTTCAGGGTTAGGCGCAAGAATAGTGATGATACCATCCGATGAGATTTTTAGAAAACCATTTGGTTCAAAAGTGTTTGGCGCACTTAGCCAATCGGTTGCTGCGTGAACGGTATTAAACCCTATTACGATTCCTCCTCCGGCTAACGCAGAGACTTTCAGAAATGATCTTCTTGAAACAGGTAGTTTAGTTGCTTTCATTTTTTACCTCCTTTTGTTGCGGCCAGATGAATGGCTTTACGGATTCGTATATACGTTCCACACCTACAAATATTCCCTGCCATGGCAATATCGATTTCAGCGTCAGTTGGGTTTGGTTTACGCTCGAGCAAGGCGGCAACCGTCATGATTTGCCCGGCCTGGCAGTACCCACATTGCGGCACATCTTCTTCATCCCAGGCTTGCTGCACCGGGTGCGTTCCATTCTCTGATAATCCTTCAATGGTTACAATTTTGCCATTAGCAGCTGCCGATACAGGCAGAGAGCATGATCGCATGGCATTGCCATTGAAATGAACGGTGCACGAACCGCATTGCGCTACGCCACATCCGTACTTTGTTCCGGTTAGACCGATGGAGTCACGTAAAACCCATAGCAATGGCGTGTCCGGTTCGACATCCACAGTATGGACTTTGTTGTTGACATTGAGTTTGAAAGTTGCCATAGAATTTATGTTATGGGGTTATTACCACAATGATTTTCTGAACGAACTATTTTCTTGTTGCCTTTACTTCAGTGGGCGTAACGGCTCCACCTTTATTGCCCCATGAATTACGAATATAATTGAGAACATCGCTCACTTCCTCATCGGAAAGATCGAAGCCGGGCATTTCAAGATTATACGTTTTCCCATTCACCACCATTTCTCCTTTTACGCCATTCAGAATCTGTACGATAGATCGCTTTTTATCGGCCATCAAATAATCCGATTTGGCGAGGGGGGGATACACTCCTTCAATGCCTTCTCCCTGTTCAAGATGACAGGAAAGACAATAGTTGATATAAATTTCCTGGCCGCGTTTCATGCTGGCCTTCATATCAAACTGCTTTTGCTGAAAGGATACCAACATGGTAATACTTGTGAAAAGAAATAAAAGAACAGGTAGTTTATTCATAGTTAAAAATTAAAATAACATGTTCAAATTCCATCCGCTGCTGCCAGCATTGTACACTTGGGCAACAAGATTAATACGATTTTAGTTACACTGCATCCAGTTGAAAGGGTAAGGTTCGTATACGCTTTCCTGTCAAGTCGAAGATTGCATTCGTCAATGCCGGGGTAAACGGGGGAAGAGCCGGTTCGCCAACTCCGCCTGCTTTTTCTTCATTCTCCACGATATGTACTTCTATTTCCGGTATCTCATGGATACGAGGCATTTTATACTTATCAAAATTCTTTTCAACGGCTTTACCATCGGCAAACGTGGTTTCATGTTTTACGGCAGCACCAAGAGCCATTACAATGCTTCCCTCAACCTGTGCTTTTATAATATCCGGATTAACGTACCAGCCGCAATCCATCACCGCCCACACTTTATCAATTTTCACGCCACCATTTGAGTTTTTGGATACTTTCACAACTTCACCAACTATACTACTGAAGCATTCTGTAATCGCTACGCCATAACCTTCATTCTTTTTGCGCGATTTCCATCCACTTACTTCTTCCAGTTTATCAATAAGGTGTTGATGACGTTCATCCCAAATATATTGTCTTCGGAAGTCCAAGGGGTCCTTTCCAACTTCGTGCGCGAGTTCATCGAAAAAGCTTTCATAGGCAAATCCATTCGTAGAGGCATACACGGAACGCCACCACATAACCGGTATTGGGGAGGCTAGTGGAGCGTCACCAAAGCTGTAATGAGGAATAGAATTGAAATACGGTTCGAGTAAACCTTCTGTAACACTGTCGTTATATCCTTTTTTATCTGCACCGGGTTCCTGTGATCCCATGTTCTGACCAGCCATTTTGGTTTCCAATGCAGTGATTCTTCCATTGGTTAGTCCAGCTACGCAACGGTATACCATGCCCGGACGAAAGGGTCCTATAGTCATGTCATCCTCCCGTGTCCAAACTATCTGCACAGGAGCTTTTATTTCTTTGGATAACATGGCTGCTTCATACGGATAATCGGTAAATGCTTTACGGCCAAAACCGCCTCCTAGAAAAGTCATGTTAATCGTCACCTTATCCATTGGCAACTTTAAATGTTGGCTAAGGTTACCTTGAATCCAATCGGGTGCCTGAATAGGTCCCCAGACTTCACATAGGTCATCGGTTACATGGGCTGTACAATTAAGAGGCTCCATACAACTGTGCGACTCGTATGGGGTTTCATAAAATACTTCAATTTTCTTCTCTGCTTTTCCAATGGCGTCTGTATAATTTCCTTTAGTCCTGTACGAAATAATTTCTCCTTTTGCCATTTCGCGCATGGACGTGTACAGGTCTTCTGTTTTATGATGTGGAAATGCCGAATCGTCCCAGGTTACTTTAAGCGCTTTCCGGCCTTCCATTGCTGCCCACAGTGTATCGGCTACAACGGCTACCCCTTCGCGTAGGTGACTAAACACATCGCGGTGAACTTTAACAACATGCTTTACGCCTGGTATTTTCCTGGTTTCACCATCATCAAAGCTTTTAACAGTACCCTCAAAACGTGGACATCGTTCTACTACAGCATACATCATTCCGGGTAACCGGAAATCCATGCCGAAGATGGCCTTACCATTTACTTTTTGTGGAATATCCTGCCGTGGTAAAGGTTTGCGAAGAATTTTATACTCCCGTGGTGATTTTAAAGCAACATTTTTTGGTGGTTCAAGTTTGGAGGCAGCCTCAACCAACTCGCCATAGCTAGCTTTTTTTCCAGATGATGCATGAATGACAAAACCATTTTCTGCATGACACTCAGT
>CAZCRJ010000302.1:0-4348 GCA_964501015.1 uncultured Roseivirgaceae bacterium
ATAAAACCACCTACAAAGGCGAAGAAATAACTGCCTCCGGTTTAGCCGGAATACCTAAAAACACAACTGATCTCAGTATGCTAAGCTTGCACCATGGCACCATTACACAATTTACGGATGCGCCTTCTGCCACTACCTCCTTTGGCGAGCAAGCTGTATTCTGCGCAGCATTCTCTTCGCTGGGACTGATCACTATAATGCCCGACTTCATCGGCTTCGGAGAATCCAAATCGGTACTTCATCCCTATTACATAGAAGCATTATCCGCCTCAGCAGTAATCGATAACCTGAAGGCAGTAAAGGAGTTGGCCGGGTTGAAAAAAGTAATGCTCAATAAAAATGTTTTCCTTGCAGGGTATTCCGAAGGCGGATATGTAACCATGGCTACGCATAAGGCTATCGAGCAGAACCCCTTACCCGACTTTAACCTGGTGGCCTCCTTCCCTGCTGCCGGAGGATACGATATCAAGGAAATGCAGGAATATGTGTTTGATCTTGAATCGTTTGATGATCCGTATTACCTGGCCTATCTCGTATATGCCTACCAGACTACCTACGCCTGGACACAGCCTCTCAGTGCGTATTTCCAACAACCGTATGCAACAGATATTCCTGGTTTGTTTAACGGAACACGTTCGGGCAGTCAGATTAATGCGCAGCTGACAACCACTATTGAAGATCTTCTGACTACGGAGGTCCGGACCACCCTTGATGAGAATCCTGTGTACAGCAATTTTGTGACTGCGCTGAACGATAACAGCCTTACAGATTGGACACCAACAAAGTCAATGTATATGTATCACGGCACAGCCGATGAAACAGTACCCTTTTCCAATTCACTTTCCGTCTACAATCAATTAATTGCCAATGGCACATCTCCCAATACCATCTCTTTAACCTCCATTCCGGGTGGTACGCATGGGACTGCTTTTATTCCCTATGTGGAAGCCCTGGTTGCTAAACTTATAGAAATCAATTTTTAATTAACGGTTCGCTACTCTCTTATTATCCGTAGCCGGGAATGAATCATCACGTCACTTCTTCCCTTACATTCCGTATCTTTGCGGCTTATTTGATTTTTGATGGTAGCAGTAAACAAACTTTCTCTTCAGTTCGGCAAACGAATACTTTTTGACGAAGTCAGCCTTCGCTTTACCCAAGGCAATTGTTATGGTGTAATTGGCGCCAATGGAGCCGGTAAATCCACTTTTCTTAAAATTTTATCAGGTGAAATCGACCCTACCCGAGGCAACGTAACCATCGATCCCGGTAAACGGATGGCTGTATTGCGTCAGAATCACTACGAATTTGATGAGATGACCGTGCTGGATACGGTGATGATGGGCTATACCCGTCTCTGGAACATCATGCAGGAAAAGGACGCCATTTATGCCAAGCCTGATTTCTCCGAGGCAGATGGGTTTCGCGCTTCCGACCTGGAAGCTGAGTTTGCAGAACTGAACGGCTGGAATGCCCAATCGGATGCTGCAACTCTGTTAAGCGGACTGGGCATTAAGGAAGAGGACCATTTCAAACTGGTAAAAGAACTTGATGGCACGCAAAAGGTACGTGTACTCCTCGCCCAGGCATTATATGGTAATCCGGATGTATTGGTATTGGATGAACCTACTAACGATCTGGATTTGAATACGATAACTTGGCTGGAGGATTTTTTACTTGAATTCGAAAACACGGTTATTGTGGTCTCCCACGACCGCCATTTTCTGGATACCGTGTGTACTCATATTGTGGATATCGACTTTCAGGCTATCCGTCAATATACAGGCAATTACTCCTTTTGGTATCAATCCAGTCAACTGGCCCTCACCCAGCGATCATCGGCCAATAAGAAAGCTGATGAAAAGAGAAAAGAACTTCAGGAGTTCATCGCCCGCTTCAGTGCCAACGCGTCTAAGTCGCGGCAGGCTACCAGCAGGCGCAAATTGCTGGAGAAAATCAACGTGGATGAAATCCAGGCTTCTACCAGGCGGTATCCGGCCATTATGTTCCAACAAAAGCGAACCGCTGGCGACCAGATACTGCATGTAGTTGACCTTGCCTATTCCGCTAACGATACTACCCTATTCCGCCACCTTGATTTTTATGTGAACAAGGGCGACAAGATTGCCTTTCTAAGCAAAGAAGGATTAGCCATTTCGTCCCTGTTCCAGATTTTAGTGGGCGAACTCAAACAGGATAGCGGCACTATTAAATTCGGGCAGACGATTACTACTGCCTATCTCCCCTCGAACAACGAAAAATATTTTTTGTCGGATGATAACCTGATTGACTGGTTGCGCGAATATGCGGAGGAAGAAAACCGCGATGAGGTTTACATTCGTGGATTCCTGGGCAAGATGCTATTCTCTGGTGAAGAAGTGTTTAAGAAAAGCAGTGTGCTTTCTGGTGGAGAGAAAGTGCGGTGTATGATCTCGCGGATGATGTTAACGGGCGCCAACTTGTTGATCCTGGATGAGCCTACCAACCACCTTGACCTGGAGTCTATCACTGCCTTCAATAATGCCTTGAAGGATTTTCCCGGTACGGTATTGTTTACTTCTCACGATCATGAGTTTACTCAAACTGTAGCGAACAGGATTATTGAGATCACTCCTAATGGATGCATCGACAAGCTCATGACATACGATGAATACATCTCGAGTGAAAAAGTTGCGGAGCAGAAGGAAGCACTCTACGTCTAATCATCTTCAATCGTTCAATACGATAGCGCAACTCCGCAAAAGGCAATATCGATCTTTTCCGCAATACCAGAATTTCGTCTAATCCTACCATAAATATGGTATACCATCACACATTCGTGCAGGAGTATACTATACTTCTGTGATGGCTGGCTGCTGTGTGTACACCTACTTTTGAAGGACCAAATCAGCACAGACATGAAACATATTGCTATACAAAATTCCAATACACTGTTGACAAGGAAGCCAACACGTCATGACCCTTCCATGACCTCCTTTAGCATTCCTTCACCCAATTGGTTGAAAAAAGATTCGTTCTACCCTCCCGCTCAATCAGCAAAGAATGAATCCAATGAACATCATCTGGAAGTAATCAGCATTTGCCAGGATTTCATTCTGTCGATGGAATCACAGTGGTCTGGATTATTGCATGCCAATGAATACGGACCAGTATTGTACCATATTATCAGTGAGTTGAAAAAACTACTCGCCACTAAACCGGATATTGCTTCCTTCTTTCCGGGAACTTCAAACCTTAAACATGGATCCAAAGACCATCAATTCCTGATGACTGTACAAGGCATTCTGGAACAAAACCTGGAGGAACCTGACTTTGGTGTCGATCAGTTTGCGGATGCGCTTTGTGTCAGTAAATCCAGGTTATACCGAAAACTACTTGAGCTTACAGGCCACCGTCCGAACGAACTGATTCGTCAGTACAGGTTACTCCGCGCGCGCACTATGATTACGGATAAGATCGGCAGCATTAAGGAAATTGCCTACCGATGTGGGTTCAGTAATCTATCCTACTTCGCAAAATGTTTCCGGGAACAGTTTGGTGTTTTGCCTTCCGAAGTACTAAAGTTGACATACTGATGAGGACGTTAAAATCACAACATGGAATGTTTTCTTTGCATACTGGACACCCAATCGCGAAATCAGAAAATAAATTGCCTACTTCTCTGTTAAAAACTCAAGCGTTTTTTCCAGAATTTCCTTGTGATCGAAAGCCAAATCAGGAAGGTTATCAAGTGTAAACCAGGCCACCTCCTTTGCATCGGTTGCAGCAACCACTGGCTGACCGGCAGATGATTCAATCATACCAAAATAGGCAACGGAAATTACTCGGTTGCGCGGATCACGGTTGGGCTCACCAAAAGCATATAATTGTTCCAGGTGATCTACCGATAGTCCCGTTTCTTCTTTCAGTTCTCTGCGGGCAGCATCCTCCAACGACTCATCATTATTCACCAGTCCGCCCGGCAATGCCCACCTGTCTTGGAAGGGTTCATACTTGCGTTTGATCAGTAACACTGATACACCGGCATTTTCATCATTGCTGAAGATAACAGCATCGACCGAAACTTTAATATCCTGATTCATACTGCATAGTTAATCTTTTATACATCGAAAGCCAACCGTGGCGTTCCGTTCAAATCCCTGCGATACACGCAACAACGCTTGCCGATAATGCAATTCGCGCGGGCCACCCTGTACATACCACCAACTGGAGGAGGGCTTGAAGTAACTTCCTCCTTTCAAGATAATATACCGGTAGCTTCCGCTTTCATACACATCGTTGGTGAGTTGCCACACACTTCCACTCAGGTCTGTCAGGCCGTTAGGGTTCACTCCTTTCTTATATTTTC
>CAZCRJ010000303.1:0-4322 GCA_964501015.1 uncultured Roseivirgaceae bacterium
CACAACTCTTTGCCTGCTGATAAATTTCACCTCTTTGTTTAAGGAGATTATGGAGATGATTTTGCACAGTGTCCAGTGCATTAATATTTAGCAAGGGGCGGTTACGCTTCTCTTCTTCATTTAACCGCTGTACAATTTCATCAACAGGGACATCCAAAAAAATAGTCTGCCCTGCCTGATTCATAACGTCAATTCCAGAATGATAGCACGGTGCACCCCCACCAGTAGCCATCACAAAATCATGGTCACGCTCACAAAATTCCTTTAAAAGTTGCGCTTCCCTTTCCCGGAAAAAAACTTCACCGTCTTCGCTGAATATTGCCCTAACGTCCTTCCCACACACCTGCTCAATTTCTGTATCCAGATCAATAAACGATACAGTAAGCCTTGTGGCAAGTTCTTTACCCAATGTGCTTTTCCCTGATCCTGGTAAACCAATAAGAAATATTTTCACGTGTTTTATAATAAGCCCAACACAACGCTTTCTTCTGGTGTGTCATTATAATGCCACATTCCTTTTACTGTTCCATCTACCCATAACGTAAGTCCAGGATTGGCTCGAACAATAGTTTTCAAAACGGTGGCATCTACAAAAAAGTAAGGTGCTGCCCACTGATGTTCATGACGCCACACTTCGATTTCTGCAGAGGAAGAAGATGTTAGTATCATCACCTCGGCTTTTCCATCCAATGCCTCTATTAATGCTCTGATCTTTTCTGCATTCTTAGCGGAAGCGTGTTTCACACTATACATAACAATCAATAGCTTTGCACCTTCAAAGGTATTCTGTGTCATATCTTCACCATCTACACTTTCAACTCGGTAGTCAATAATCTTTGGACGGTCACCCTCACGGATTACTTTATCCACCCGGTCAATAAAGGTGTAGGTGGAATCTGCCTGACTTAGCTGATCCATGGTTAACTCTACCCGTTTGCCCGCAGTTTCGTACAGGAATGTCATTACAACACTATCCCGCTTGGCATCCGGAGGCAATTTCATCTGCTCCGGAATATTGTTTCCGATTTTGTATGCTCTGAAGTCAATGAACGGTAAATGACGAATAGCATAAATCCCAAGTAAAAAGCACAGGATTGTGGTTACCAGAATTACCGCATGTCCAATGCGATTGTTTAAAACAGGCTCATAACTTTTCCGATACCAGAACAGATGCAGAATAAAAACAACCAGAACAAGATCTTTGTAGAAGGATTCCCATGGAGTCAGCTTTATTGCATCACCAAAGCATCCACAATCGGTAACTTTATTTAAGATTGCAGAGTAACCGGTTAGGAACGTGAAGAATACAATTAAGAGTAGCAGTATCCAGGTGGTCTCCCTCATCCTGTAATTAATCAGTAAAGCCACACCTAGTACTACTTCCAACACGACAAGAAGTAGCCCGATTGGAAGTGCAAACGGAATGAAAAGTTCAAAGAATGAACCGAAATCAACAGCGAATACTTCAAAGTATTCCTCGAGCTTTATTTCAGTACCAATGGGATCATTCAGCTTAATCAGACCGGAAAAAATAAACAATCCACCAACAAAAAAGCGTGAAAACAAATCAAGGTATTTTCTCATAATCGTTAATTCCTCCCTATAGGTTGATCCTATTTAATCTGATATCAGGACTCTGCTTCTTTTAGTTTTATCAAACAAAATACTGAATAGTTTATCATATCCTGGTAGTTTGCCTTTACCCCTTCACTTACCAGTGTTTTTCCTTCGTTATCTTCTATCTGTTTTACCCTTAGCAATTTCATAAGGATAATATCGGTCATGGAAGCTATCCGCATATCGCGCCAGGCTTCAGCATAATCATGATTTTTATTTTGCTGAAGATCAAATGTTTCATGAATAACAGCATCATACAAAGGTTCTACTTCCTCCACCGTTAATTCTGTCTTATCGGATCCTTCTAATTGCACCTGCAGTATGGCGATAACACAATAATTAATAATCCCAATAAATTCATCTGTAATGGGATCATTGATTTTCTGGAAGCCCTTTTCCTGAATGCTTCGGATTCGCTGAGCCTTGATAAAAATCTGGTCTGTAATAGAGGGTAATCGTAATATTCGCCACGCTGTTCCATAATCTTTAGTCTTCTTAAGGAAGAGTGCTTTGCAGGCGGCAATCACCTGCTTATATTCGGTGGCAGTTTTTTCGTGCATCATGATTTCTACGGGGCAAAATACAGCATTTTCAACAAACAAAACACTCAACCTTGGTGGTCGGCTGATGGTATTGAACACGCCCATTGTGATGGGCATAGTAAATGTAACTCCTGATAGTTTTTATGATGGTGGGCACTTGACAAGTGACACCTCGCTGCTAAAACATGCTGAGAAAATGATAGCGGATGGAGCCGCAATGCTTGACATTGGTGGATATTCATCACGACCGGGGGCGGTGGATATTTCCCAGCAAGAAGAGCTTGACAGGGTGGTTACGGCTATTAAACGGATCAATAACAATTTCCCGGAAGTTGTGCTTTCCGTGGATACTTTCCGGGCTTCCGTAGCGCATGCTGCGGTACAGGAAGGAGCGCTTCTGGTAAATGATATTTCAGGAGGTGAACTTGATCCGGAAATGATACAAACAGTTGCTCGGCTGAAAGTACCCTACATTTGTATGCACATGAAGGGTACACCTCAAAACATGTCATCGTTGGCCACCTATGATGACCTGCTTCACGAAGTGATGGAATACTTTCATCAGAAACTTGTCACTTTACATGATAATGGAATCATCGATGTTATCCTTGACCCCGGTTTTGGGTTTGCCAAGACCGTTGATCACAATTTTGAGCTGCTTGGCAAACTTCAGCATCTGCATCACTTTGGTAAACCTATATTGACAGGGCTTTCCCGAAAATCGATGATTTGGCGCACCCTGAATACTACACCCGAAGAGGCCCTGAATGGCACCACCGTATTACATACGCTGGCCCTGGTAAAAGGAGTTTCCATCCTTAGGGTTCATGATGTGAAAGAAGCCAATGAATGCATTAAACTTTACACCCATAGTAATCCTAAACCATGACGAAAAAAATTACAGTTCTTATATCGCTTTTTATTCTTGCCGGTAGTTGCCTGGGGCAGACTATTACGAAAAGAAATCTACAACCCGGTGATATTTACCGGATACTAACCGTGAGCAATCCTGAAGTATCTCCAGAAGGTAGCTGGATTGCGTACGTCTTGACATCTACCGACTCTGTCAAGGACAAACGCAATGGCGATATATGGATGGTTTCCCGCGATGGCAAGGAATCGATTCAGCTTACCAACAATGCCGATGGTGAATCCTCACCACGTTGGAGCCCGGATGGAAAGTATCTTTCATTTACTTCAAGTCGGAACGGACTTAAAAAAAGCCAGATTTGGGTGATGGACCGCAGAGGTGGAGAAGCTAAAAAATTGACCGACCTGAAAGGAGACATGACAGACTATAAATGGTCACCTGATGGTAAGAAAATTGTGATCACCATGCGTGACCTGCCCGACACCTCTAAAACAAAAACACCAAAGCCAATTGTCGTTGACCGATACAAGTTTAAGCAGGATGTACAAGGGTATATACAGGAACGATTTACCCATTTGTACCTGTTTGATGTGGAAACAAAAAAACTGGATACGCTTACCAGCGGACAATACAATGAAGCACAACCTGAATGGAGCCCGGATGGAAGCCGGATTGTTTTTGTAAGCAACCGCACAGCAGAACCGGACAGGAATACTAATACTGATTTGTGGGTAATTGATGCAAAAAAAGGATCAACCCCCCGTCAACTTACGAAATGGACCGGTGGCGATAATACTCCACGCTGGAGCCCGGATGGAAAACACATTGCCTATCTACGTTCTTCCTCCCCAACCTTCACCATGTACGATCAAAACGTACTCGCTATAATTTCACCAGAAGGGGGTGAACCAACCCTTCTCACACAGGCTCTTGACAGGCCAGTAAACAATCCGGTATGGTCAGCCGACAGCAAATCATTAAGTATGCTGGTGGTGGATGACCGGCAACAATACATTGGATCGGTTGATGTGGCGGCTACTAAAGTTACACGCGTGGCCGATGGCATTCGTGTTTTTTCCAGCTTGAGTGTAACCCCTTCCGGAGAGTATATCGCACTCATGAGTGAACCAACTATGCCTGGCGAAGTTACTATAGTTGAAAATGGTAAACCCCGAGTTCTGACGAATCATAACCAGGCGTTTTTATCAACACGCAACCTGGCTGTAGTGGAAGGATTTACTTCAAAAAGTAAGGATGGAACTTCTGTTTCTAATATATTATACAGAGCCGTT
>CAZCRJ010000304.1:0-4315 GCA_964501015.1 uncultured Roseivirgaceae bacterium
GATCATCTCGTAACGGTACCTGTAGCTGAAAGTTTCAATGGCTTTTTAAACCAGTTCAGTTTTCCGGATTTTTCCTCGATTACCAATCAGGATGTTTGGATAGTAGCCTTTACACTCGCCATTGTTGCCAGCATAGAGACGCTTCTTTCCGTTGAGGCTACAGATAAATTAGATCCGTACAAGCGCATCACCAATACAAACCTGGAGTTAATTGCTCAGGGTAGTGGAAATATTCTCTCCGGACTAATTGGGGGAATCCCGATTACCCAGGTTATTCTTAGAAGTTCTGCTAATATATAATCGGGTGGAAAAACAAAACTCTCAGCGATTTTGCATGGTATATTTTTATTAATCTGTGTAGTGTCTATACCCCATGTTTTAAACATGATACCCCTGGCAGTGCTTGCAGGAGTTCTATTGATGATTGGCTACAAATTAGCTAAGCCTTCAATGTTTCGCGACATGGCTCGTTTAGGGTGGTCACAATTCCTTCCCTTCATTACTACAGTATTAGGTGTTGTATTTACCGATTTATTGAAAGGCATCGGAATAGGTATGGCGGTAGCCATTGTGCTGATTCTGCGCAACAGTTACAAGAACTCTCACTTTATGCATCGGGAGAGAAATGGTAATGGTGATCATAAAGTAAAACTTACATTGGCAGAGGAGGTTGTTTTTTTAAACAAGGGAAGTATTAAAAAGGAATTGAGCAGTGTGCCGGCAGGAGCAGAGGTTACCATTGATATGAGCAAATCTGTCAGTGTTGACTATGATGTGCTCGAGATCATAGAGGATTTTCAAAAGCAGGCACACACCAGGGATATTGATGTAACACTTATTACGTATGGCAAGCAAAAGAAAGCGAATAATAGTAACGGTAAAAAGGAAGTAGAGAAAGTTACGTTTCAAAACTAACCACAAGGAATCATGAAAAAACTCACCTACTTCGTACCGGTTGATTTTACAGATTGTTCTTTTAATGCCTTACAGTATGCTATAATGCTGGCTAGATTTTCAGAAGGAAAAGTCAGGATCGGCCATATCATTGACCTTGACCTGGTTACGGTATCTGAAAATCCGGTGGTGGTTACCTGGAGCCTGGAAAACCTTGACCGCAAGGCAAATGAAAAAATGAAGTCATTGCGGGAAATGATATCCCTGGAGGGTGTTGAGGTAGAGCACGACATATCTACAGGGAATGTCCGTAATGAGTTAATGAAGCAAGTTGACAGACTTAATCCTAATGTTATCGTCATTGGAAGAGATACTGACAGGCCATTACGGAAAGATAGCCTGGTGAGTTATTTTACCCGAAATACCCGCATACCTGTTTTGGTAGTACCCGGAACACATAACCCTACATTACCTAGTCGTGCTGTTCTCGCCACGGATATGAAGCCGGAAAAAATGAATGAATTTGATGCATTCTTTAACTTATTAAAGAAGACATCGCAAGAACTTGCTATTTTAAATATTTCGGGCAAATCTTCCGGTAGTCAGATACAATCCGAAAGATGGGTTGATAAATTAAAATCAGTATATGGAATAGAGGCAACCTTATTCACCCAAAAGAATGGTAACGATGTTATGGATTTCATCCGAACCAACAAAGTGGATTTGCTGTGCACCATTAGGCGCAACACAAATATTTTAGACTGGTTTTTTCAACGAAATACAACACATCAACTTCCTCCATTGGTTGAAGTTCCGGTTTTGATGATAAACGAATAGGGTGCATAGGTAAGGGTAAAACAAGTTTGCAGTGGAAGCGCCCGGCCTACTGAATGTGTCGGGCCTTTTGTAGAACTTCTAATGTAATGTTTATTAGAAATCCAGTAGCGACCTCACAAACGAAATCACCTGATTACGTATCGTTGGATTTGCACCTGCAGCCAGCGCAACAGATATGACCAATCCAATTGTAGCGTAAAGGAAATCCCTGCCAATTATTTTTAAGGCTTTTCGTTTATGTTTAAAGCCATCCTTTTTACGCGCCAGGCTCACAGCAATCTCACGGCCACCGATGGTGCCTAAAAATACCCAGGTAGTGCTCATAGGCACGGTACTAACGAAGAGTTTATAGATTAATAAGAGTACATAGGTAAAGTCAATCAATGTAGCGGCCCGCACATCAGAAATCCTGACCTTCTCACTGACTACCTGTTGAATTTTATCTCCACGCAGAAAGAAAAGTATACCCAACCCAAAGAAAATTGTTCCTACAAAAATTACGAATTGGTAGAGCTCTAATTGGCGGGGTAAGAATACAGCAATATTGGCGCCATCCTGCATCAGCCAAACTGACCATAGCGATCCGCTAACCACCCATTGTATGACCATCCAGCCTGCATGAAACTTACGTTTTTTGAAGTATTTGCGGATATAATCATAAGCAAAATACCAGATCAGGAAGGAAACGACAAAGGCAAGAATATACCCCGATACACTTTTCCAGACAACTGAAGTAATGCCACTGGTATCGGAGCTAAAAACACTTAGCAGCAAAAAAGTTGTTGATACGGGCATCCTTAACCGGGTAAGGATAAGCAGTATTACCGGTGCAATAATCTGAAAATACGAGAAGTCATAATCATGCGGGTAATTTGTATTACCATCGGAGTCCAGCAAGCGCTGATAGGTAACATCACCATCAAAATAAATGAAGCTAAACGTTAGGGTGGCGATTAAAATGAGGCCGGTGAAAAGCCATAGTATGTACCACTTTTTATCCTTGTTACTCTCAATAAATGTACCTAATGATTGAATGCTGTCGTTGGCAACAGCAGCATATGCCGCAAAAAGAAACCCAAACCACATGGCCGTACTGCCATTGAAAGTTGCAAAAGCACCCACCAAAAAGGCAAGACCGATAAGAATTAAAAAGGTTCTTTCCTTTGTTGCCCATTCCAAAAGGTTCAGATAAGGTACATCACTTTTATCCTTCCTTCTTTTGATTGTGATATCAGGTTTGAGCATTGGATGTTCAGCCATAATTCGATTGTAAAGGTGAAGCCAATTTTATTATCCTATATTACCGCAATGTTAAATATTTTAGTTCAGAGTAAAATGAAGAATAAATAGATCATAATTAAGAACAAACTATAATCTATTACTGAAAAGCCATTTCAGTAGCTCGGGTTCTTTAAAGGCTGGTTTCCAGCTATCATGTGCAACTTTTTTGTATTCCGTATACCGGGGTTTACCGCCTGCCGCTTTTAATGCTTTCACCATAGTTCGGCTTTGCTCGGGAAGGACAACTGTATCTTTACGACCATGAAAAACCCAGACAGGGATATGTTTTATAGCTTGTGCCTGGTTCCAGTCACCGCCACCACAAATAGGAATGGCTGCCGCAAATTTATCCGGATAACGTGTTAGCATATACCATGTGCCAAAACCGCCCATGGAAAGACCTATTATATATAATTGGTTAATCTCTATTGGAAGCACCACTATCAGCGAATCGATAAGATCTACAACTGAACTAATCGGTGATGTCGGTTTTGCGTACCAGTCTTCTGGCGCCCATCGCGTAGTTTGCGGGCATTGAGGCACAAGAACATAGGATGGAAATTTCTTTCTGTTTTTATCATTCAGAAATAAATCGGTTATGTAGGACAGATTTTTTTCATTATCAACACCCCGTTCTCCTGATCCATGCAGAAAAAGAATTAATGGATAGTGCTTTCCGGGTTCCGTTTTTTCCGGATGAAGCAACCTATACGGTAGGGTATCCGAGGAGGTTGTAAACCGCTGATTGTCAAATGTATCAATCTGTTGCGCGAATGTTGAAAGGAAAGCAAAACTACAGATGACTAGAATTGATAATTTTGTCATGGATTAGTGGTGAAGATCAGATCCTGAAGGTATCAAAATTAATTTTGGGAGTAGGCAATGGAAGTAACGATTTTTGGTGAGAAGTTCGAATTATTGCCGCAAAGGGCTATATGGTGGAAGACACAAAAAATGCTTTTGGTGGCCGATATGCACCTGGGAAAAATTAATCACTTCAGGAAGGCAGGGATTGCAGTACCCACCAAAGCCAATGACAGGAATTGGGAAACATTGATTGAATTAGTCCAGGCAAAAAATCCGGAGCGGATGATGTGTATAGGCGATTTATTCCATAGTCATTATAATTCTGACTGGGAAATGGTTGGCCAGTTTACCAATCATTTTTCGCAATTGTCATTTGAATTAATTACCGGTAATCATGATATCCTCAGTGATCATCAGTATGCTCGCAACAAGGTTGTGGTGCATCCGGAAAAACTTTCGATCAATTCCTTTGTATTGTCACACTTTCCTGCCAAAG
>CAZCRJ010000305.1:0-4308 GCA_964501015.1 uncultured Roseivirgaceae bacterium
AAATATACCGATTTCAGTATAGAAGGTACTCGCATAAACCACAAGTCCCCTGTTGAATTGCTGAAAACCTACTGTGCCTGAAACGTTGAATTCCTCTAATCCGGTGTTGGATAACACATAAGCAGGAGCTGAAAAATCACCACCTTTTTTGGCTGTCCCTTGAAGCCGCCAACTCCAATCATCCAAGCTTTTAATTCCGCCTTCAAAAACACCTGAGAGCACCCCCATTTTATTGTTCGTCATATACCCGGTGTTTAATTCACCTCCGAACTTTTTCGTTTGATGCATCGCGGGTGCGTTAACAATAATGACCCCGCCCATGGCATCAGCACCATAGCGAACAGCTTCCGCACCTTTAACAACAGTAAGTTCAGCGGCAATAAAGGGATCAATTTCAGGGGCATGCTCAATACCCCATTGCTGGCCCTCCTGTCTGATACCATTATTTAAGATCAATATCCGCTGGCTGTGTAATCCATGAATAACAGGTTTGAATATTGCTGGTCCGGACTGAAGCACATTTACCCCGGGTAATGACTTAAGGCTTTCGCCCAGCGATTTTCCCTTGAGTTGGTCGAACTCCTTGGAAGAAAGAACTAATGAAGAGTTGGTCATTCCTGTTGACTGTGCCAAGCCGTATACTTCTATAGATTCAAGTTCTGTCCGCGATGGATTCATGGTGATAAGCTCATGCTGGTTTTCTGCCAGGGTAACGTCTTTGGTAAAATCAATAAATCCAATAAACTTGACCTGCAAGGGGTAAATACCCTCGCACAAATGAGTTATAATAAATCCTCCCTCACTATTGGAAGTAGTGCCCATTGAGCCTAATACAATAGTTGCACCAGGCAACGTACTGCCTTCTGAATCTTTAACAACACCTGAATACGTGAGCGTGCACCGATCCTGCCCAAAACCGGGAAGTAATAGCACAAAAAGGAATATGGCGACTAAAAATCGAAACATTGTATATGCAACAAGGTTGCAAAAATAGGGCAATAAATATCAAGTTTCAAATTAATAGTACACTGAATGCATGGGGCTAGTCTACGATATCAGAGAGCTTGTAACGCTCAATCAGATAGTAAAGAAAATTAAACCCCAGTACGGAGGCGTTTTCGTCAGGGGATTTAGGCTTGGACTCTGGTTTCTTTGTAATCTGCTTAATTTGAAGGGAATCGCGCGAAGGAACACTAGATTTTGTTGGTTTAAACTCGCCTTCGGGAAGTAAGTCCACCGTGCCTTCGGTTCGAACTTCTTTACTTCCAGAATCGAGATCAGGAAGCCGGTCATCTTGCGAAAAGGCAGAATTTATACCGATTATCCCAAGAAATAAAAGGATTACGTATATGTTAGGACTTATTTTCATAGCAGCGGAACACAAGTAACACGAAATTTTTGATTCCCGTTACCAAAAAGTAAAAAATTTCCTGTGGTATGTTGTTAGATTTCGCTCAAACCCTGTATTACCAGAGCTAAAAAATATCATTTAACATAATTTTTATTACATCATGATTATTTCCTGGAATGATTTTCAGATGGTGGACATGCGGGCTGGCACCATACTTAAGGCTGAACTCTTCAAAGAGGCCCGAAAGCCTGCTATTAAGATATGGGTGGATTTGGGAGAATTGGGAATAAAAAAATCGAGTGCGCAACTAACAGATTTATACACACCCGAAGAATTATCAGGAAAACGCGTGGTGTGTGTTGTTAATTTTGCCCCTAAGCAAATTGCTAATTTTGTTTCGGAGGTTTTGATAACGGGCTTTCCTGATAAAAATAATCATATTGTATTATGCGTTCCTGATCGACAGATTCCTGATGGAGCACGCCTATGTTAACAATGAGGTTTTCAGCACTTTCTGAAATAATCGGTGGAACAGTTGTGGCCTTTGAAGAAGATAGGCCTATAACCTTTTTATTGACCGACAGTCGCAAGCCAATCCTTCATGAAGGTGCATTATTTTTTGCCATCACAGGCGATCGACATGACGGACATTCGTACATCCAATCACTATACGAGGCAGGTGTTCATCAATTTGTGGTAGAAGAAAATTATCCCTTTAAAAATTTACCAAAAGCTAATGCTATTCGAGTAAAGTCTTCGATCGAAGCATTGCAGTTTCTTGCGATGCATCACCGGCAACAGTTTACGCTACCCGTAATTGGAATTACTGGGAGTAACGGAAAAACCATCATCAAAGAATGGCTTTATCAGTTGCTCAGTAATGATCAGCATGTTATTAAAAATCCAGGGAGTTATAACTCACAATTAGGCGTTCCGCTTTCGGTATGGCAGATTCAACCCCATCATCAACTTGGGATTTTTGAAGCAGGGTTATCCAAACCCGGTGAAATGGTAATGCTGCAAAAAATTATTCAGCCAACTTGGGGATTGTTTACAAATCTGGGTACATCACACGATGAAAACTTTGGTGAAGGAGCCGATAAACTCCATGAAAAACTGAAGTTATTCAGTGGAGTAAAGACACTGATCTATTGTGCTGATCATGAGCGTGTACATCATGCAATTAAGTCTTCAAGCATTCCTTCACTTTCCTGGGGAAGAAATGAAGCAGATATAAGCATACAAAGTATCGGAGAAAATCATCATGTGCAGTGGAAGGATATTGATTTTAATGTACGATTTCCATTCACCGATGCGGCCTCTATCGAGAATGCCAATCATTGTATTGCTATGATGCTGATGTTGAATTATTCACCACAAACAATCACTCAGCGGATTCAGGCACTTCACTCAGTGCCAATGAGGCTGGAATTAAAAGAAGGGATTAATCAATGTCAGATAATTGATGATACCTACAATAATGATCTGGGAGGGCTTCAGATCAGCCTGGATTTTTTGAAACATCAGCAGCAGCGCAAAAGAAGATCACTGATTTTATCAGACATTCTTCAATCAGGTTTGCCGGATGAAAAATTGGCAATGCGCATAGCTGACCTTGTCAACAATAGTGGATTGTCAAAACTTATAGGGATTGGGCCGGTGCTTAACCAGTACAAGCGTCTGTTTCAGTTGCCTGCCGTTTTTTATTTAACCACAGAAGAGTTTCTTGACCACTTTCAACCTGATGAAATTCATGACCAGATTATTTTGGTTAAAGGAGCGCGGGTGTTCAGGTTTGAACGAATTGCAAAAGTATTGGAGCGAAAAGTTCATGGAACAGTGATGGAGGTAAACCTTGGTGCACTCGTTCAGAACCTGAATTATTTCAAATCAAAACTCCAATCGGACACCAAACTAATGGTGATGGTGAAAGCTTTTGCCTATGGCAGCGGCAGTGCTCAGATTGCAAGTGTATTGCAGTATCACCAGGTCGGGTATCTTGGGGTAGCCTACGCAGACGAAGGTGTAGACCTAAGACGACACAACATTACCCTTCCGATAATGGTCATGAATCCGGTAACAGAAGGGTTTCAGGCCATGCTAACCTATTCCCTTGAACCTGAATTATACAACTTCAAAGTCCTCACTGAACTCATTTCATTTTTAAACGGCCGTACCCTTTCAGTTCACCTGAAACTGGATACCGGAATGCATCGGCTGGGATTTGATCAGGAGGAAATTAGTGAATTAATTGAGACACTAAGAAATAATCCCAACCTAAAATTGGCCTCTATCTTCAGCCATTTGGTAGGAGCAGAGGAAGAAGAACACGATACCTTTACCCGGTTACAGGCAGAACAATTTTTGCGATCGGCTAATACCATAAAGGAAGAGTTGGGCATCAACCCCCTCTTACATTTGCTGAATACCTCGGGCATTATACGTTTCCCGGAGTTTCAAATGAACATGGTTCGTTTGGGCATTGGCTTATATGGCGTTGATCCTACTGGCAGCGATCAGTCCATAAAATCTGTGGTGACATTAAAGTCCATTATCTCCCAGATTAAATACATAAAGAAGGGTGAGAGTGTGGGATATGGCAGAAAGGGTATTGCAGAAAAGGACATGAAACTTGCTACAATTGCCATTGGCTATGCCGATGGATACAGCAGGGCCTTCAGTCGCGGAGTTGGACAGGTAATGGTGAAGGGAATTCGTGCCAACGTGATCGGTAATGTCTGCATGGACATGACCATGATTGATATTACCGGCATTGAGGCGCGCGAAGGAGATGAAGTAATTATTTTTGGTGAGCAGCTTCCCATTCAGGAAGTAGCGAAGAAAATTAATACGATACCCTATGAACTCTTAACAAGCACCAGCGATCGGGTAAAACGGGTTTTCTTTGCTGAGGGGATTTAGAAATAAAGCGTGCTCCGAACGAATCATCAGCTTCT
>CAZCRJ010000306.1:0-4304 GCA_964501015.1 uncultured Roseivirgaceae bacterium
TCACCCGATAGAGGCACCCTCCATACACTAAAATACCCTTACTTACTGGGTGTTCCATCGAAATATTTGGTTAAAAAGTATTACTTTTACAGGACAATAGTAATACTAACATTTAGTTAAAATGACCAGATAATTATGAAAACACTTACCAAGGAAATGCAGACAAAGTTAACACCCGAAAAAAGTGTTGAGTTGTTGAAAGAGGGCAACAAAAGATTTGTCAATAACCTGAAATTCAATCGAAACCTCCTGCAACAGGTTAACGAGACTTCTGAAGGCCAACATCCATTTGCATTTATTCTGAGTTGCATCGACTCACGCACATCGTCTGAATTAATTTTCGATCAGGGGTTGGGCGATATATTCAGTTGCCGCATTGCTGGTAATATTCTGAACAAAGATATTCTGGGCAGTATGGAATTTGCCTGCAAGGTAGCCGGATCGAAAGTAGTGGTTGTATTGGGCCATTCTAAATGTGGTGCAGTAAAGGGCGCCTGCGATGATGTGAAGATGGGCAATCTTACCGTGCTTCTTGAGAAACTCAAACCTGCCGTAGAGGCGGAAACAACAGAAAAGGAAAATCGCACGGCTAAAAATTCTGATTTTGTGGAAAAAGTGGCGCAATTGAATGTGCACCTGATTATGCATGAAATACCCAAACGCAGCCCGGTAATTGCCGAGATGCTTGACAAAGGAGAAATTGCCATCATTGGTGGTATGTACGATGTGGAAACCGGTGTGGTTGATTTTTATGAGGAGAAAATCATGACTGGTGAAAACTTCAGTATGAGTGATGTTGAAAAGGAGTAATTGGTTTTAGGTTAGGTGAAGATTTCTCTGTCTGGGTAACCGGACAGAGATTTCAAATTGAGATTAAACTCCCGAAAGCATTTCATGCAAGCCATGGCGGTAAACAAGTTTGGTTCTGTAAAAATCCAGATAACGGTGGATGAAAAGCTCTACCTCAAGGATCCGAATTCATCGGAGTTGGGTCAGAAAATTGTAAGGCACAGCATCAGTATGATCGATAAAATCGGCTACGAAGGTTTTACCTTTAAAAAACTTGCGGATGAAATTGGTACCACAGAGCCCACGGTGTACCGGTATTTTGAAAGTAAACACAAACTGCTGCTCTACCTTCTCGACTGGTATTGGAATTGGATGCATTACAAACTTTTACTGGTTACCAATAACCTAACCGATCCGGTGGAACGACTGATAGCCGCCCTTACACTAATCACGCAATCGATAACTAACGATCCTGCCTTTGAACACATAGACGAGACGGCCCTTTACCATATCGTAGTACAGGAATCTTCCAAGGGTTACCTCAACAAGGAAGTAGACAAGGTAAACAAAGAAGGGTCATACCGCAGCTATAAGCGTCTTTGCAATGCTGTGGCCGATATGGTGCGCGAAATCAACCCCGATTACCAGTATCCGATTGCTCTTATTTCTACTGTTATTGAGAGTTCACACGATCAGAAATTTTTTGCCGAACACTTGCCTGCGCTTACCGAGGTTTCAAAAAATAAGTTAAACGACACCACCATTTTTCTTACGGAGATGGTGATGCGCACAATCCGATAGGGTTTATCCTTACAGTTTCTCAGTAAGTATCCCTAAAAATGTTTTTACCGCATCCACATAATTTCCCACCCGGATATTTTCGTTTTCGGCATGTTGATTATTATCGGGGTTAACGGTGGGCACACTTACAGCCGGAATACCGAGGGTTGTAACAAAGGGTGAAATCGGAATGGAGCCACCCATCATCCGGATTTTTACAGGTTCTTTCCCGAACGTTTTCGTCATGGAATTGCTCAACCAGATTCCGGTTTTTGAATCAAAAGGTGTTTGAAATGGACCGTACGAAATGCTCGATTGAAAGGAAATTATTCTTGAATGCGTTAGGCGTTCTTCCTCCGTAGGATTTCGATCAATGATATAGTATCCCTTGGTTTCGATATGTTTCCTAACCAGTTCTATAAGCCGGTTGGCATCACTAGAGGGTACCAACCGGATGTCAAGTTCAGCAATGGCTTTGTCTGGAATAAGGGTACGCGCTTCTTTCCCTACATAAAGGGCATCCAGTCCGCGAATATTAAATGAAGGGTATTGTATCGACTCCTGGAAATTATCCCCGATTTTATCTCGTTCTGCAATGCCCAGGAATTTTTTGATTTCGGTTTCATCATCAGGTACTTGTTTAAGGATTTTCTTTTCTTCCTCTGTCAGCACCACGCCATCATAAAATCCTGGAATTGTCACGATACCATCATCATCCTTCATGGAGGCAAGCAATTGGGCTAACCGCATGGCAGGGTTAGGTGTAAAATTTCCGTAGTTGCCGCTATGCGCAGGATTTCGCGGTCCGAAAACCGTTAAGGTGATTTCACAAATGCCCCGCGCACCGAAACTTAACGTAGGCTGATTGGAGATGTGACGAGGACCATCAAAAATAATCAGCATGTCCGCGGCCAAATCCTTTTTATAGCTTTCAACGGCTTTCGGAAGATTGGGTGAACCCAGTTCTTCTTCAAAATCCATGATCACTTTCATGTTGTAGTTGGGTTCCTGTCGCAGTTCAGCAAGTGCATCGAGTGAAGCCAGAAATGCAGCAGCCGGACCTTTTGCATCGGAAGTAGCACGTGCAAAAATCCGCCAATCGGGGTTATAACCTTCGTATAAGCGTTCGTAAGCGATGGCTCTCCAATTGCCACTAGCATCTTTTTCTTTAAGGGTGGGTTTCCACGGACTTTCCTGTAACCATTGAGCCGGATTCACCGGCTGTCCGTCAATTTGTAAATAGATTAAAACAGTCTTGGTATTTTTTGTTGGCTTCCTTACGTTTCGTTCGGCAAGCAACAACGGTACTGTGGGTGTGATCAGCCGTTTGGTGGTGAAGTTGCGTTTACTGAAGGCTGATTCACACCATTGAACATTTATTTCGATGTCTTCTGGAAAGTGTGCATCGTTTGGAAGGCTGAGCAACTCATAAAATTCGGTGAAGGATGCAACGGCATGTTTTTCAGCAATAGCGTTAAGGTCTGGCTTTTTCTGTGCCAGTACTGGCGTAATCATTAATAGTAAGGCAAAAAGAGATAAGCGCATACAAGTATTTAATTAGCGTTGAGCGTGCAGACCAGGATTGACTTTTCGAATACAGATCCGATTATCATCGTGTTCTTATAAACCGCAGCAACAGATGATCCGGAATACGAAGTGCCATCATTTAGAAAGATTTCCTCTGCTGTGTATTGGCCGGAAGTGTTGGGTGTTATTTTCAATACCTGTGAAGGCGAGAATTTACGTTCATCCGTAGCATGTCCTGCAAACTTCAGCAATTGCGGATGACAGCCGATCCACAAGGCGCCCTGTTCATCCACTTCAATATTATCCACACCGGTATCTACAGCGATGGTATGATTGAGCGTTAAATCTCCGGTAGATAAGTTACGATCATACACCAGCACTTTTCTACCTGTTGTAGCGGCCACAATAATTTTAGTGTGGTCGGGGGAAAGTGTAATGCCATTCGGATAGGCGATACCCTTTGCAACTTGTTTAAAGGAAGTTCCATCGAAATAATTGACAAAAGCAATAGAGCGTTGGAGGTAATCTTCCAGGGTTCTGCCCAGTCCTCGTTTTGAATAATAGTGATCGTTGGTTACATAGAATGTACGTTCACCCACAGCTACCAAATCATTCGGACTGGTCATCAAATCAGGATCAATGAAACTTTCTAAATGGATAAGGCTATCATTTTTCCATTCATAGCGTTCAACCACATGTGCCGGGGTTGCCTGACGATGGTTGATAACAAATAAAAATATTCGTCCATCCGGTTCACGCCATAACGATATACCGTGCGGATGAAAATCCTCGATATTGGCAGGAGAAACCTCATGTAGAGAAGGAAGTGAATCAGTAAGGTTCATTACGAATATACCTCCCTTGATGCTGCCCGGTTGCTTCATATTTGCCCTGCGGTCATCAGCAGAAATGAATGCTGTACCCGTGAGCTGATCAATGGTAATATCTTCCGGGCCGGCAATGGGTAGGGTCATTTTTTGAACGGTACCGTTAAAATGAGGATGAATTGATTTGAAAACACCGGCCGGAATTAAAATGCCAATGACTACGTACCCAATAAGGGTAACTACAATCAGGAGCGTAACAAGAATGCCTTTCTTCACAGCGTGCTATTTTTTCAGGTATTTATCCGGTAGTGGAAAGCCGAGGCTTTCGGCACTCCAGAAAATATTCATGATGTAATACCGATCCTTATCTTTCAATAACTG
>CAZCRJ010000307.1:0-4299 GCA_964501015.1 uncultured Roseivirgaceae bacterium
TGGGTCATTCAACAATAGTGGAAGAGAAATTTATCTTTACCCAAGAGACAAAGAAATACTTACTTTTTCTGCTGGGGGCAGGAATTTTATTATTCGTTATCGGTTTGTTTCTGGCAAAAAATGCTGAGCACGGAGAGGGTCATGCAGCTATTCAAACGCAGCATCTTGTTGCCAGTGTTGATGAAGGATCAGCCGGAAGCGGAGAAGCGCACGGACATGATACGGCTCCCTGGCTTAAACGCTTGTATACAACCCTTTGGATGAACAATATTTTCTTTGTTGGCTTGGGGATAATCGGGTTATTCTTTGTGGCGATTCAATATGCCGCTCAGGCGGGATGGTCTTCTGGATTAAAACGGATTCCATTAGCCATGGGACATTGGTTGCCTACAGCATTTGGCTTAACCCTTGGAATTTGGTTTTTTACCAATCATGATATATTTCATTGGACACATAGCTATCTATACGATAAGTCTGGCGCATCCTTTGATGAAATAATTGATGGCAAATCTGTTTATTTCTTTTGGCCAGGTGAAGCCGGAGGGTTTCCAATCTTTTTTATTGCACGAATGGTGATCTTCTTTGGAATGTGGTACTGGTTCTTTTCCATGATAAAGAAGAACATGTTGGCTGAGGATTTGGATGCAGATATCAGGCATTGGTATAAGAACCGCAGTATTTCAGCCTGGTTCCTTATTTTCTTTGCAGTAAGCTCCTCCGTTGCAGCTTGGGATTGGGTAATGAGTATTGACACACACTGGTTCAGTACGATGTTCGGTTGGTATGTATTTGCCAGCTGGTGGGTAACTGCGCTGGCTATGATAACGCTTATCGTAGTCTACCTAAAGGAAGCCGGCTACCTGAAGGTTGTTAATGCTAACCACTTGCATGATCTGGGTAAATTTGTTTTTGCCTTCTCTATTTTTTGGACGTATATCTGGTTCAGTCAGTTTTTGTTAATCTACTATGCGAATATTCCGGAAGAAACGGTATACTTCATTGAACGAATGAGAACAAGTCCATATAGCTGGATATTTTATACTAACCTTATCCTAAACTTTGTACTTCCGTTCTTGTTACTGATGACAAGAGATGCGAAACGACACTACGCAATGTTAAAGTTGGTATGCCCGATTATTATAGTCGGTCATTGGTTTGATTTTTTCAACATGGTAACACCTGGAGTGATGAAGGAAGATGGAGGATTGGGATTACTTGAAATCGGTACTGCATTTATTTTTCTGGCAGCTTTCCTATGGATTACACTTAACAGTCTTTCCAAGATGCCGTTGTTTGGAAAAAATCATCCCTTGTTAGAAGAAAGTCTCCACCACCATATTTAATTAGAAAGCCTTATGATGACTTTGATTGTAGTTCTTGGTGTTGTTTTAGTCCTGGCAATATTCTATCTGATATTCAGGTTAGGAAGTCTTGTTAGCGTTGCAAAGGGAAAAAAGCAAGATGACATTGGCAGCAGTAATAGAGTAAATGCTTTGCTGTTTGTGCTTTTTGCTATCTTCGGTTTTGGAGCATTTTTCTGGTATTCTTTTGTTCATTACGATGAGTATACATTGCCCATTGCTTCGGAACATGGTGCAGTAACCGATACTTTGTTTTGGGTTACGATGGCGATCACCGTTGTAGCATTCACGATTATTAGTATAGTAAAATTTGTATTTATTTATCAATATCAATACAAGGAGGGGCGTAAGGCAACCTTTTATCCCGATAACCATTACCTGGAATTAGCCTGGACAATTATTCCGGCTATTGTTTTAGCCGTATTGGTGTTTACAGGATTACGTGCCTGGAATGACATTACCGCACCGGCATCTGATCAGGCTGAAGTTATTGAAGTTATCGCGCAGCAATTCGCATGGTCAGTCCGGTATCCGGGAAGTGATAATGTATTGGGAGATTATCATTATCAGAAAATTGACGCATTCAACGAGTTCGGTCTGGACTTAAGTGACAATAAAACCTATGATGATTTCAAATCACTGGAACTGCATATCCCCAAAGGCAAGGAAGTCCTTCTAAAAATCAGGGCAAAGGATGTTCTTCATAGTGTATTTCTTCCACACTTCAGAGTAAAAATGGATGCTGTTCCCGGTATGCCTACACAGTTTAAATTTATTGCTACAAAAACTACGCAGGAAATGCGTGAGGAATTGGGAAATCCGGAATTTAACTATGAATTAGCTTGCACCGAAATTTGTGGCAAAGGTCATTTCTCTATGAAAATGTCTGTTGTAGTAGATACGGAAGAAGATTTTGAAGTTTGGAAGAAATCCCAGGAAGCCTGGCTAAAGCAGAATCCGGATTACCTAAAAAATGTACCTGCTAATCTTCGCGAATCAGCGATGATTAAGGCTGGTATTCCTTTCGAAGATTCAACCTTTTCTCAGGCAACTCAAACAGCTGTAGGTTCAAACTAAGATTATCTAAGACATGGCAACGACACATACACACACCAATCTCGATGTTCACCACCACGATGATCATGATCATGAACATCATGAAGGTAATTTTTGGACGAACTATATTTTTAGTCAGGACCATAAAGTAATAGCTAAACAATTCCTTATAACAGGAATGTTCTGGGCATTATTTGGAGGCATCCTTTCTGTTATATTCAGGCTCCAGCTAGGTTTTCCGGATATGAGCATGGAATGGTTACGACCTGTATTAGCAGGATGGATAACGCCTGAAGGAAAACTGGATCCGGAGTTTTATTTGGCGCTGGTTACCATGCACGGTACGATCATGGTATTTTTTGTGTTAACTGCCGGCTTGAGTGGAACATTTTCAAACTTTCTGATTCCCTTACAGATTGGAGCGAGAGACATGGCCTCAGGATTTATGAACATGTTATCCTACTGGTTCTTCTTCTTATCCAGTGTAATCATGTTGAGCTCATTCTTTCTGGAGACAGGACCTGCCGGAGGTGGTTGGACGATTTATCCACCATTGAGTGCCTTGCCGCAAGCTATTCAAGGTTCCGGTATGGGTATGACACTTTGGTTGGTAGCCATGGCATTATTTATTGTGAGTACGTTGTTGGGAGGTATTAACTACATCACCACCATTATCAACATGCGCACACACGGGATGTCGTTCACGCGTCTTCCTTTAACCATTTGGGCATTTTTTCTTACGGCAATAATTGGATTACTTTCCTTCCCTGTGTTATTCTCTGCAGCGTTGTTATTAATCTTTGACCGAAGTTTTGGTACCAGTTTCTTCTTGTCGGATATTTATATTGGAGGAGAAGCACTTGCCAACGTAGGCGGCAGCCCGATTTTATTCCAGCATTTATTTTGGTTCCTGGGGCACCCTGAAGTATACATCGTATTGTTACCTGCATTGGGCATAACTTCTGAAATCATCGCAACAAATTCCCGTAAACCAATCTTTGGATATAAGGCCATGATCGGTTCCATGCTCTTCATTGCCATCCTTTCCTTTATTGTTTGGGCACACCATATGTTTGTGACAGGGATGAACCCTTTCCTGGGGTCAGTCTTTATGTTACTGACATTGATTATTGCGGTACCATCAGCAGTTAAGATTTTTAATTATGTAACAACCTTGTGGAAAGGAAATATCCGATTCACGTCAGCCATGTTATTTTCAATTGGTTTAGTATCGTTCTTCCTTACAGGGGGTATTACCGGTATTTTCCTGGGCAACTCAGCAATTGACATTCAGCTTCATGATACTTACTTCGTTGTGGCACACTTCCATTTAGTAATGGGAAGTGCATCATTCTTTGGGATGTTGGCTGGCATTTACCACTGGTTCCCGAAAATGTTCGGTCGCATGATGAATGAAAAGCTCGGGTATGTCCACTTCTGGTTTACGTTTGTAGGTGTTTACTTAGTTTTCTTTCCGATGCACTATATCGGTATTGCCGGTTTCCCCAGACGCTATTATTCCTTTACTAACTTCGAAACCTTTAGTGGATTTACTGACCTCAATACATTGGTAAGTATTGCTGCTGTTACAGTATTTTCCGTGGAAGGTTGGCCTCAGCAAACCCTTGGAACTCGACTACACTGGAATGGACTACACCACGAAACCCCGGACATGGGAACTGGCCTGGGGAAATTCCTTCGGTTTACCGCTGGCCGTACGACTATAGCAAACCGGGTTCAAAGGAAGATTTTATACCACAAACTGTTCCTTTTTCGGAAACACCTGAATCCAATCTCCCGCACGAAAATGAACTCATTAAGTTGGAGACTTCCAATGATAAAGGTGCCATTATAGTTGAAGGAGACCAACACTAAATTCATT
>CAZCRJ010000308.1:0-4260 GCA_964501015.1 uncultured Roseivirgaceae bacterium
CGAGATGCGGTTGAACTGGTACGGCTTCAGAAAGCCAAGGAACTTTTTCTGGCCAACATCAGTCATGAAATCCGTACTCCCATTAATGGTATTGCCGGCATGGCCAGCCTGCTTAAACTGGAACAAAATCCGGAAGAACGCCAGACCTACCTGAACGCGATTAAAACTTCTGCCGATAATTTAAAAGTTATCATCAACGACATCCTCGACCTCGCCAGTATTGAATCGGGTAAATTGAAATTTGAAAAAGTACCGTTCAATCTGGTAGATGTGCTCCCCTCCATTGTGAATACGTTTAAGTACCAGGCGAAAGAAAAGCGAATTTCCATCGAGTTTGCAATGGATGAGAAATCAAACCGTATACTGATCGGAGACCCGGTTCGGCTGAATCAAATGCTCATTAACCTGGTGGGCAATGCGGTTAAGTTTACGCATAATGGTTCTGTGTTGGTGAATTGCTCCGTTGTTAAGGAACTAAAGGGAACAACATGGGTGGAGATTTCCGTAAAAGACACCGGTGTGGGTATACCGGAAGAAAAATTAGCCACCATCTTCGACAGTTTCAGTCAGGCAGATGAAAGCATTACCCGAAAGTTCGGGGGCACCGGACTGGGACTCACCATTGTCAAGCAATTGGTAGAATTACAGAAAGGAAAGATTACCGTGCTGAGTAAGGAAAACATCGGCTCTGTTTTTACCCTTCGCATTCCCTATGCCAATGGAAAAACGGCTACACCTAAGAAATCCAGTACCGGGGACAAAAGCATGAGTGAATTTAAAACTACTTTCGAACGCTTACATATCCTCCTGGTTGAAGATAATGACATTAACCGATTGTATGCACAAAGCATTTTGCGCAACTGGAATTGCACTGCCGACATTGCTGAGAATGGATTGGTTGCAATTGAACGCGTGAAAAACAAACCCTACGATGTTGTGCTGATGGATATTCAGATGCCCGTTATGGATGGGTATGAGGCTACTAAAGCAATACGCGCCATGCCCAGCCCTGTTAATAAAATTCCCATAATTGCCCTCACCGCCAACGCCACAAAAAATGATGTAGATAAATGCCTGAAAGCCGGCATGAACGATTACCTGGCAAAACCATTTACACCCGAAGACTTGTTCCGCAAATTATTTGACGACCTGAAACTGAAGGCCAACAAGGAGGAATCCTTGTTCGATTTGAATTATCTGAAAAAGGTTTCCGGAAACAACCAGGACTTTATTAAAGAAATGATTCAGACATTTATTAAAACACTTCCCCCTATTTTGGAGGATATTCAGATTGCCCTTGTAAAATCAGACTGGGTTAAAGCGGCCAAGATTGTTCACCAACTAAAGCCTTCGCTAACCTTAATGGGAATTCATGCGCTGAAACAACCCGTCTCCTTTATTGAAGAAGAATTGAAGAAAATCAATACATCCAAAAAGCGTATCAAGCCCTCTAAAGAAGTGCTCACCTCGCTAAAGCGGTTTTCTGCCTCGCTTGACAAAACCAGGACTGAATTGGAAACATTGATGGAAAGCTTTTAATGCTGATTCATCACTGCGATCTTACGGTGCGTAACCGTTCTGTCTCCACGCGTAAAGATCATGAAGTACATACCATTAGCCAATGTATCAATTTCAATTTGTTGAGGATAAACTAATGATTCCTGTAACCTCCCCTGCTTCACCATAACTCCGCGCTGGTCTACCATGCTCCAGGAATAGCCGGAAAACACAGCCCCTGTATGGCTGCCACTTTCCAATCCCACATAGAGTAGTTTCGATGCCGGGTTAGGGAATACCAGTAATTCTTTTGACAATACCTGCGCCAGGTCTTCTTCAAGGCCAACAATTGTTGCAGGCGTTTTCGTATCCGATTTAACCACCACCATCTGGAAAATATATTTCGAGGTGCGGTCCTGAACAAAGGCCACGAGCCACAGGTCATTACCATTCAACACGGGTACATCCACGAGTGATTTAACAGCTATACTACGGGATGAACCGGTAGTCCAGCTATCCGTAACGGTTAATCCTTCACTGCTCAGGAGCAGTTTTCGCAATACATTAATATTTCCATTTACATTTCCTTCGACTAATGCCACCTGGAATGTAACCGGTCCTGTAAATTCGAGATCATCTATATACTCATAGGTAACAGATAAATTAATGGAATCGGATTGTGTACTATTTTGAACGATCTGAATGTCGAACAGCGGATCTTCCAGTGCACGCTTGTCCAATTCGCGCGCAGTGATTTTTGTCTGATCACCGTTAAAAACTGTTCCGTAGTAATTACCTAATATTCCATCCATGAAAGCTGCCGGAGGCAAGGAGACTCCATAAAACAAACTTCTGCCGGCAGGATCAACCGGGTTTTGCTGGTTGATCTCATCCGGTGATGGGTTGCTGATGTGGTATTGAATTTTAAAGAAATCCGATTCCTCCTTGAAGGCGAACTGATCATTATAGAGGTTATTCAGATAGTCATTATTGACTGCACCAATTCCGGCATTCGTAAAATATTCAACGAGCACATTTCGCGTTTTCTCCCCGATATAAATATTATCAAACGCAAATCCTTCATATACCTGATCCGGATTTCCGTTGTCATTATTGCTTCCGAAGGCGATGCGGAAAATCACTTCATCCAGATCTGAAACATTAATCATATCCAGGTTAAAACGTGCCGATAACCAACCGGTTTGCCGGGATGTCCAGCCAAACTGACCGATTGCCTGCAACCCCGGGTTACCCACCAATGCACCTCTATTGTACCAGTTAATGCCCGCCCCGCTTAAATCACCAACGGTTAACCAATTGACACCACCATCAACCGAATATTGAAGCACTGCGCCATCGCGTTGATCTTCCGAGTCAACCCAGAAATCCAGGGAAATCATGGGTCTCTTCAAGGCAGTAAGATTAATACAGGGTCCGATTACAGCCGATTTTTCATTATTAAAATAAGTAGCCATTTGACCCGTCATGGAAGCATTCGGATTGGCCCCCGTCCACCACATCTTGCTGCCCGATGCCGCTGTGTTAATGATTGTTCCAAAGGAGTCAAAAATCCAACTGATATCGGTTGTAATGGTTGAGGCCGTTTGCAATCCATTATTCGCTATCGTGGGAACCCAAGTGCCGGGGCCCGCTTCAAAATCTTCAAAATAACTGGACGTGGGGGAAGGCGTGCCATACGCCTGAACAAAAATTCTGCGCGTTATAGAATTTACACATCCATCATCAGTCTCTACAGTGAGCCGCACGTTATACTGATCAAAAGTATCATACCTGTGCTTGGGACTAAAATAAGTGCCCGAAGTACGATTGCCATTTGTTCCGGCAGGTATACTTCCACCTGCGGGTCCATTCACTAGAAAGCTATCATCAAACTCCCAGGTGTAAAAAATTATCTGACTTATTCCCGGATTGCTGAGATCAACGAACTCCGTATCATTTCCATTACAAAATTCACTCCACGAGAAATCCACGATGGGTACAGGTCCAATCCGAATTGATTTCACGGTATCATGCTTACATCCTTTGTCCGTTATAACCTGGAGCCCGACAGTATATGACCCTGAAGAAGCATACGTGTATTCGGGTGTTTGTGATGTACTTCCATTGCCATCACCGAAATTCCATCCCCACTCTACCAATAGATCTCCAAAAGGATTATTCCCGATTACCGAGACTTCATTAAACACTACGCTTTCGGTTTCGCAGGAATTTCCAATGTCAATAATTGCTTTGGGTGCTGCAAAAACAGTAATGTTTTTCCGTAAGGTTGTTTGCGCTTCAAAGCTATTGGTATAGACATAATCAATTCGGTAAACACCCGGATTCAGATTTTTTGTGTTGAGATAATATTGCCCGTCAATCTTACGGAAAATTGATCCCGGTATGTCAGGACTGGAAAAGAATGGTGGTGCTTGGGTGCTTGCATCCGCATCCAGCACATCCGGGAAGCCTTTCAGGAGTAAGTCGCCCACCCGTACCGTTGCACACACTTCTGGAAATCCATTGGCATCAATTATTGCACCCGGAATAATCCAGTCAATAGTGGTAACCGGATTTACGATAGTTGATAATTTTGGATTGCTTATACAACCTGTTGCGGGATCTGTATAACTATACGTGATCAGGTTTGACCCCAGGTTGGCAAAAGAAGGATTGAAAATAGTACTTCCTGACAATATCCCGGGACCAGAAAATACTCCCCCCGGAGGAACTCCGGTTAAGGTAACGGGTGCAGCATCCTCC
>CAZCRJ010000309.1:0-4256 GCA_964501015.1 uncultured Roseivirgaceae bacterium
AAAATGTTATCATACCCAACTACACGGTTAAAGGTATCTACCCGTATGCGCCCTGCCCGGCCAAAGGATTCGGCACGGAGTCCTTCCATGGGTTGACCTTTAACTCCGGCCGCCCATACCAGCGTACGGGAAATCAGTTTTTCGCCTGTATTAAAAATCACTTCATAGCCGTCATAGGATTTTACGGCACAATTCAAATGCACCTTAACGCCCATTTCTTGAAGGTACTCCAGGGCTTTACTTGATGCGTCATCCGACATGCCATTTAATACCTTCGGCCCGGCTTCCACCAGGTGTATGTCCATGTGGGTTAATTCCAATTCTTTATAGTCTTTAGGAAACACATGCTTCTTCAATTCCGCCAGGGCACCGGCTAATTCAACACCGGTAGGGCCTCCGCCTACAATCACAAAATCCATCAGGCTGTTCATCAGTACCGGGTCATCGGCAAGCAGTGCGCTTTCCAGGTTACGGATAATGTTGTTGCGCAATTGAATTGAATCAATATTTGTTTTTAACGGGATGGCATGTTCTTTCACGTCCTCCATACCATAGTAATTGGTGGTAGCGCCATGAGCCAACACCAGGTAATCATACTTAACACCTCCAATAGAAGTTTCTATATAGTTTTCTTCCGGCTTAATGGAGATCACTTCCCCCATCCGGAAATAAAAATCCTGTTGTTTGCCAAAGCGTTTGCGGAAAGGAAAAACAATCGAGCTGGTTTCCAATCCTGAAGTGGCTACCTGGTAGAGGAGGGGTTGAAAGGTATGATGATTGTATCGGTCGAATAAGACCACCTGCGCTTTTAAACCATTAAGTCCTTTTGCAACTTCAAGTCCACCAAACCCCCCACCAATGATAACGATCCTGGGTTTTCCCAGGTCAGCAATGCGGGTGCGCGTTGTGATTAATTTAGCCATATCCTTCAGTATAAAAGTGAAAACGCCCGCAAAGGTAAAGGGTTTCCTGTAGGGCAGAAATAAATCATTTTAATAATGAACCGCCTTTTGAAATGGACATCCAGACGTTAGGATAATGACCAAAAATTATTCCTGAAAAACCCGTTGTACTTCCTTAACCGCATGTATTTTTGTGTAACTCACTTACCTAAAACCCTACCTTTATGAAAAGAATTTTTATGATCTTACCAGCAGCACTTTTACTGGTAGCCTGTGGCGGAAAAGAAAAAGCAGAGATGCAATCAAAACTGGATTCGCTTAGTATTGAATTGGAGTATAATCAACGCATGGCGAATACCTTATTGGAAGTTGGTGTTATGATGGACTCTATAGATGCCAACCGAAACATCATGCGCATGGAGATGATGGAAGGAACATCTTATCAAGACTATACTTCCCGCATGAATGACCTCAATAACTATGTAAAGAACACCGAACGTAAACTTGCAGACCTTGAAAGGGATTTAACAAAATCGCAAGGGAATGCTGCTACCTATGCCCGTCAGATCAAAAAGTTGAAAGATGATTTGCAGGCGAAAAACACCGAAATACTTGCCTTACAGGAGCAGGTAGAAAAGTACCGCAATGAAAACTTGAACCTGATTAACTTGGCCGAAATGCAAAGCGCTGAAATCACTGATAAGCAAGAACAAATTCAGGCCAAAGAACAGGAGTTAGCCTTGATTGAAGCCCGCATACAGGAGCTGATGATCCAAAGCAAAGTAAGTGAAGCCGATGGTTATTTTGCCCGTGCCCAGGCTATTGAAGAAGCCGCCAACCGTACCAAATTAGCCCCGAAGAAAAAGAAGGAAACGTTAACCGAAGCGATTGAGTATTATAAGAAAGCATTATCCCTTGGGCGCCAGGATGCCCAGCCCAAAATAGCCGAGTTAGAAAAGAAACTATAGTAGTGTATTCCGTTGGCTGATCACGTTAACTGGTTGGTCAACGGTTTACTATTTCCCTTCCATGCCTACCAGGTAAATCGTGTAAACGATGTAACCAAGAAAAAGTATAAAGGCCTCCCATCGGTCAAGTTTACGTGTATTCAGTGTAAACATAAAAATCATTAGTGCTACCGTAGCCACGATCAGCACATAGATGTCGAAATTGAGCTCAATATTAAAGGGAATGGGTTGTACCATACTGCTTACCCCAAGAATAAGACAGATGTTAAAAATGTTGGAACCTATCACATTTCCAATTGCGATGTCGGTGTTTTTTCGGTACGCAGCCACTGCTGAAGTAGCCAGTTCAGGTAAGGAAGTCCCCGCTGCTAAAATCGTTAACCCGATGAGCTTTTCACTCAATCCATAATAATGGGCAATGGCTACCGCATTATCCACTACCAGTTTACCGCCACCAATCAGCATCACAATACCGGCCACAATCAATCCAACTGACTTCCAGGTAGTATAAAGTTTTATTTCCGATTCGTCTTCATAATCGCTGGCATTTTGCATGGTGCGATAGATGTAAAACATGAACACCATAAACAGCCCGAATAGGATCAATCCATCTAGCCGGCTAAGGATATTGATTTCCCTTCCCCAGATACGAAAATCATTCACCAACAGGTATAAAATCAGGACAGCGGCCAGGGAAAGCGGAACTTCATAGGTTACCGTTTTCCGTTGTACCACCAAGGGGTAAATAATACCTGAAACGCCCAGAATTAATAAAACGTTGAAGTTATTGCTGCCCAGTATATTGCCAAACGCGGCATCATTTTTTCCACTTAATCCGGAAATCAGGTTAACTACCATTTCCGGCATGGAAGTGCCAAAGGCAACCACCGTTAATCCAATGGCAAGGGAAGAGATAGCAAATTTTTTGGCAACAGACGAGGCTCCGCCCACCAAAAAATCGGCTCCTTTAATCAGGATAATAAATCCTGCCAAAAGCAGGGCAACAGCCATCGCAACCATCGTTTAAACTTTGTAAATTCTTGAAAGGTATTTGTTTGGGAAATATTTTAAAAATGTCACGTAGATTTAATTCCTGTCGATCATAAAATATACATATCCGGCATAGATCAGTAAAAAAACAAAGGCCTCCCACCGGTCGATCTTGTTTTTGCTAAGGGTGAACATAGAAACCAACAAGGCAACGGTACCAAAGGCCAGTACATACATATCCGTATTTAGTACTGCATGTTGTATATAGGATTCATGTTCATGACTTGGATAATTGATGGGGCGTATCATCCCATTTACCCCTAAAATCAAGAAAATATTGAAAATATTGGAGCCAATAATGTTGCCTATGGCAATATCGGTTCTGCCCTTAAATGCAGCCACAGCGGTTGTAGCCAGTTCAGGCAGGGATGTGCCCACCGATAAAATGGTTAACCCGATGAGCTTTTCACTAAGTCCGAATTGTTGCGCTATGGCCACTGCGTTTTCGGTAACCAGGTAGCCCCCACCGATAAGCATACCAATTCCAACAATTACTAATAGCAGGGAAATGAGTATAGTATATTCTTTTACAGGTTCTTCATCGGTCTCGGTTTTGGTTTTTAAGGATCTATAGATGTAGAATAGAAAGACCAGAAACCCGGCAAAAAGAATGGTGGCATCCAGTCGACTGAGTACATTTATTTCACTTCCCTGAATAAGCTGATCGTTGACTAAAAACCAGAGTAAGGCAATACCAAAAAGCGAATACGGTACTTCATACTTAACCGATGATTTCTGAACCACCAGCGGATAAATAATGCCGGTAATGCCAAGAATAAAAAGCAGGTTGAACATATTGCTTCCAATGATGTTGCCAAAGATGGCTTCATTACGCCCGTGGTAGGAGTTGATCATGTTCACGGTCATTTCCGGTGCTGAGGTTCCAAAAGCCACAACAGTAAGGCCAATGATCAGGTTGGAAACATTCAACCGTTTCGCCAGGGCCGAAGCGCCACCGACCATAAAATCGGCACCCTTTATGAGTACTATGAAACCAACCAATAATAAAAAAAAACTAAGTACCATTAGTAAAGGGATTTAACAGATGTATGTTTTTATCAAAACCATTTTTTAAACCAGAAAAATGCCAACATTCCGAGCGTCATTACAATCATTACAATCCACACCATGGCATACCCAAAGGGCCAATTCAATTCGGGCATATATTTAAAGTTCATGCCATACACCCCCACGATAAAGGTAAGGGGTATGAAAATAGTAGAAATGATAGTCAACACCTTAATAATTTTATTCAATTGATTATTTAACGTGTTGATATGAATATCCATAAGGCTGGATGTCAAATCTTTATAGGTATCCAGAGAATCAATCAGGT
>CAZCRJ010000310.1:0-4251 GCA_964501015.1 uncultured Roseivirgaceae bacterium
GAGGGCAGTCTACCTCCTCCCAGACCAGCATTGTTAACGGGCAGGTATCCTCCACGCAAAGCGTAACCATGAATTATTTTCCTACACGGCAGGGAAGTGTAACCATTCCCCCGTTTAAAATGAAGGTAAACGACCAGGTGGTGTCCTCTTCTGGTAAAAAAGTGACAGTTGGCGCCCCGGTACAATCCCGCCAGCGAGACCCCTTCAAAAGTTTCTTCGACCGTGATGATTCATACCGCAACGCTCCTACCGAATACATTGATATCAAGGAGGAAGCCTTTTTGGCCGTAACCTCCAATAAGGAAAATGTGTATGTTGGCGAGGGTTTCAATGTTGTACTTGGCTTTTATGTTGCTGATGAGAATAAGGCGCCCCTCTATTGGTATGAACTAAGCAAACAGGTAGCGGATATTCTGAAGAAAATCAAACCCGCCTCTTGCTGGGAGGAAAATTTCAATATCGAAAATATTGAAGGCGAACGAATCAACCTCCAGGGAAAAGGCTATACCCGGTATAAAATTTACCAGGCCACCTTCTACCCGCTAAATGCAGAACCGGTTGTTTTTCCCACCGTATCCCTGAAAATGATCAAATACAAAGTGGCAAAGAATCCGTCCTTCTTCGGGCAGAACAGGCAAGAAGACTTTAAGACCTTTTACTCAAAACCAAAAACAATCACCGTTAAGGAGCTTCCCCCACATCCGCTAAGCAAGCAGGTTGCCGTTGGCGATTATCGACTGGATGAAAAAATATCGTCAACCGCACTGGAAACCGGTAAAAGTTTTGGCTATGATTTCACCGTGTATGGCGAAGGAAACATTTCATCGGTTGTAAAACCTGCCATCAAGAATACCGGCAATTTTGAATTTTATGATCCCAATGTACGGCAGCGGATTAACCGTGAAGGTAATCGGGTAACCGGATCAAAAACGTTCAGCTATTTCGTTATCCCTAAGGAACCTGGTGAATTTAACTTGTCGGAAAATCTTCAGTGGATATTTTTTAACACCGCCAAAAAGCGATATGATACCTTATCGCCAAAAGCTGCTGTTGTCGTTCGTGGTGAGAGTATGAAGAATGAAACCATTGAATCGGTTGATCCCGGATCCTTTTACGATCGCATTGGTCTTGCCGATAATACATTATATAAGATTTCCGAAAACCACTGGTTGAAGTATGCGGTCAACATTTTTATTTTGGTGATGTTGGCCGGATCGGCTTATCTTGTGTTTAAGAAATGATTCAAGATTGCTGGTTCAGCATTCATGATGATGAACCACAGAAACAAATCCTGACGCTTAACTGTTGACCTCTGAATGAATACGTACGGTAAACTTTTTCGTATCACCACCTTTGGCGAATCGCATGGCAAGGCTATTGGTGTGGTGATTGACGGCTGCCCTGCCGGCCTGATCATCGATGAAGCATTTATCCAGTCTGAACTTGACCGCAGAAAACCTGGGCAATCGAAAATAACTACCCAACGCAAAGAAGATGATATCTTCCAGATAGTAAGTGGTGTGTTTGAAGGTAAAGCTACCGGGGCACCCATTGCGTTGGTGATTGAAAATGCCGACCAACGAAGCAAGGATTACAGCCATCTTGAAAATACATTCCGTCCTTCCCATGCCGATTATACTTACGAAACAAAATATGGATTGCGTGACCACCGCGGAGGTGGAAGAAGTTCTGCACGGGAAACAGCCGCACGTGTAGCCGCAGGCGCCATTGCCAAATTGTTTTTAAGAACACAAGGCATTGATGTGCGTGCCTACGTTTCGCGGGTAGGCGATATTCAGACGCCACCCTATACTCAACTAAATCTGGACAAAACAGAAGATACCATTGTGCGGTGTCCTGATCCGGCTACAGCCGAAGCGATGATCGCCCTCATAGATCAGACACGCCTGAACCGCGATACCATCGGTGGCGTGGTAACCGGTGTGATTCGTCATGCACCTGTTGGACTGGGCGAACCGGTATTTGATAAACTCCATGCCGAATTGGGGAAAGCCATGCTCAGCATTAATGCCGTAAAAGGTTTTGAATATGGTAGTGGCTTTGAAGGCACCAAACTTACAGGATCACAACACAACGATGAGTTTGAAAATGTTGGAGGAACAATCCGCACAAAAACCAATCACTCCGGAGGCATCCAGGGAGGCATCAGCAACGGGGAAGACATTTACTTCAACGTGGCCTTCAAACCAGTTGCTACCATCATGCAGGATCAGCAAAGTGTTGACAAGGAAGGAAATGATGTTACGGTTTCCGGAAAAGGAAGACATGATCCCTGTGTAGTTCCGCGGGCTGTACCTATTGTTGAAGCAATGGCCGCCCTGGTGATAGTCGATTTTCTATTGCGCACAAAAGTATCACGCCTGTAAAGGCAATGCGCGTCTGCGCTTTATCGCCTTCACGCCTTCGTACCAGATCACCGAAAGAAATCCGATTACAATACTAACCAATGCATTCGATGCACTAAGTTGTTCAAACCTAAAGAATTTTGTAAGCGGCTGAATGTAAAGAATAGATGCAGTAAGCAGCAACGTAATACCAATAATCAGCGGAACAAGGTTGTTCTTATACGCAGCCGTTGTGATAATGGAATAATAAAACGAGCGATTCACCAGCGTCAGAAAAATATTGGCGGAAATCAAGGCTGTGAACACCATGGTTCGTGTTAAGGATTCCGAATAATTTTGTTGTACTGCATATTGATAGGTAAGTAAAACGCCCAACGTAATTACCAGTCCCTGCATAATACTGGTACTGAGTTCGCTCCAGTTAAAAAATGTAGTTACGAACGGACGTGGCTTTTGTACCATCGTGTTTTTTTCCATCGGCTCATTTTCATAGATGATGGAGCAAGTTGGCCCCATTATTAATTCGAGAAAGATAATGTGCACGGGCGAAAATATATTCGGATACACCCAACCAAAAACCAGAGGAAGAAATACTGTTAAGATAATAGGGATGTGGATGGAAATAATATACTGAATGGCCTTCTTCAGGTTGGTATAAATCTTTCGACCCATGGCTACGGCATCTACCATTTTCGCGAGATCATCATCAACAAGTATTAACGAAGAAGCTTGTTTGGCAATCTCCGAACCTTTTTTGCCCATGGCTATACCAATGTGTGCTGCCTTAAGTGCAGGGCCATCATTCACACCATCGCCCGTCATGGCCACTACCTGTCCGGTGGCTTTCAGCGCATTAAGAATACGCAACTTTGCTTCTGGAAACATGCGGGTAAAGATGTTGGTATCCATTACCTTTTTAGACAACTCTTCTTCACTCATTGTCACCAGTTCCTCACCCGTTAAACTCTTATCTGTTCCCCTGAAGCCAACTTGCCTGGCAATGGTTGCTGTAGTTTCGGCATTGTCGCCTGTTAAAATTTTAACATTTATCCCGGCCTTGTAGAAGGCATCGAATACTGGCTTGATGTTCTTCTTGGGAGGATCATAAAAGGCAAGAAGTCCTTTGAACACAAAGTGTAATTGCTGCTGCTGTTCAGGATAATTACCGTCACTTTGTGAAACGCCTACTGCCAGCACACGGTAGCCCTCCAGTGAAAGTGATTTTACAGCTTCCAAAATTTTTGTTCGTTCCTGTTCGGTAACGGAAGATACTGCCAGCAAAGCCTCGGGTGCTCCTTTGGCAGCAATCACTCTGTTGCCCGCTTTGTTCTCGAAGATGTGTGTCATCATGGGTGGCTTTCCGCTGAGGGGATATTCGTGCACCATCGTATAGTCGGGACGTTCATCCCGCGAAGATGATTTCGCGTACGCTTCATGCAGGGCAATCTCCATCGGGTCAAACGGAATAGGCTCACTCGACCACATCCCCAAACGGATTAATTCTTTCACTTCATCAGTAAGCGTTTCTTGTAAACCGGTAATGTGATCTGCTGACAACACATACACTTTAGTTAACGTCATCCGGTTTTCCGTTATCGTTCCGGTTTTATCGGTGCAGATTACCGTTGCACTTCCCAGTGTCTCCACCGTTTTTGTTTGCTTCACAATAACCCCGAGCTTCATCAGGCGCCACGAGCCCAACGCCATAAAGGTTGTAAACGCTACTGGTATTTCTTCTGGCAGAATACTCATCGCCAGGGTAAGTGCCTTGAGCAGACTATCCAGTACATCCTTCGATTGGAAATAATTTATTCCCCATACGATTAGAAAAACAATGGCTCCGAGGATAGCCATCTTCTTGTAAGCCTTCAGGTTCTTCTTCGGG
>CAZCRJ010000311.1:0-4247 GCA_964501015.1 uncultured Roseivirgaceae bacterium
TGTACTCTTTCTTTTTCCAGTTTCCACGCATGACCGTACCCTATAAATACTGATCGGAACCAGAAGGCATAAAATGTTTCATTTTTTTTAGCGGTTGCCGGATCTTCCGGAGTGGCCACCCATACATGGTGCCCCCGATTGTGCTCTATATAAAAGTGCATATAGCAGACGGTCATCAATAGGAGTTTGCTGTAAAATCGTTCAAGAGCAGATTTCTTATGACCCAGTTCATGAGCAACTGTAATTCCAATACCACCAGTTACCAACGCGAAACCAAGGGTGAACCCAACCCATTCTGCAAGAGATTGAAGTCGACCTTCCTGAATGGCATAGATTCCCCAAAGCACGAAAGCAACCTGCACGTATGTCCAGATGTAGGTAACGAACCTATAGTATTTTTCTTCACTCAGCTGTTTTGCTTCTGTGTCGGTAACATTGGAAGTGTCTAACCCCATCGCCTGATCAATCAGGGGAATAAGAATAAAGGCAAAAATCAGGGTGAGGTAATTCCAATAGCCACCAAGATAATATCCGGAAACTACCAGGGCTGGCAAGATAAAGGCGGTGAAAAATCCTATTTTTTTAAGGGCTTGCATAAAGCGAAAATACGCGAAAAGCAAAGTATTTCCGAGTACCCTATTCCGCTATCATATGAAATAATGGCTTTTTGTCGAGCGAAGTGTTTTGTCCGTTTGCCTGCAATATGTCTTTGTTGACGGAAAGAAATTGATTGTAATCGGTCACTATTACATCATAGGTAAGCCGATAATTTTCTATCCGTTGTTCTGCAGTGCGTATTCGTTCCACCATCGTTTGCAAGGTAATGTTGTATGCATAGGCAGTATGGGATTCCGCAAGGGTAATTAATTCGGTCACCAGTGAATTCGATGCAAAATCGTATTCATCAACAAGGTCAGAATTCACCATTGTTTTGGGCGTGTACCGGATACTCTTAAGTTTATTGATTCGGACTTCCAGCGAATGCAGTTGTTCAGGATCAACCTGTCCGACTACCTGGAGTTCATGCAAAAGATGGCGCATGGATTTTAATTTAAGGTTGTCATCATTCATCATCTGGTTCCAGGTAACCAGGATGCTATCCTGAAGGTCAAGGTAAATTTCAGTCAGGGAATCTGCTTTTGAGTATGTGCGGGCTTCAGGTTCAGTCTTTTTTTGATGGCAACTGCTTAAACTGATGATGCCTGTAAGACCAATAGAAACAATGATGTGTATGTACTTCATGATGGCGTTCTCCTATTTCGAATACGGAATCGCGAAACAAAAGTTGATTTTATGTTCTTGACTTTCGTCATACTATAAAAAAGCAAGCAAATGTAAGTGAATTTACTGGTTACAAGGGTTTAAATTGTTCGAATGCCTCACGACAATCGTTACAATAATGGATGGACCGACATAGCGTTGGGCCAAAAGGATTCTTGAGGTCGGTATTTATACCGTTACAACGCGGACAAGGAGCATGTTCAAGAACATCGATATCCGTAAACAGGTTTTTTCCGGATGGGGGTGGGGCTAATCCGAATTGCTTTAAGGCCTCTCGTCCACGTTCCGAAATTTTATCTGACGTCCATGGTTCCCGGAAAGAAATCGATACATCAACTTTTTCGACCCCATTCTTTATCAGGACATCAATTACCTCCTGTTTCATCATGTCCATAGCCGGACAACCAACAAAAGTGGGTGTCATTTCAATAGTGGCGCAGCCATTGGAAAGTTCTACGTTGGTGATAACACCCAAATCCACCAGGGATAACACAGGTATTTCCGGATCCTTCACTTCTTCAAGCCAGGCATACACTTGCTCGCGTGTAATGGTTTCTTTCATACCTGATAAAACCGTTTAGAGTAGATTAAGTTCCCTACCATTCTGCTGTAGGGTCGATACGAAACACTTCACTCATTTCCTCCAGCAGGGGCTGAAGATGTTCGCTGTGTTTTCCGTACCGGCCACCCATTACCGGTTGTTGCACTTTCCAGTCGGGTAAGTGGAGTTGTGTTTTGCTGATGATCTCCTGTACTTTCTCCATCCATTTTTCTTTCAGTGCACGTTCGCCACCAAAAATACCATCCTTAATAAGCGCGACTTCATTTGGAGACTCTTCAAAAATTCCGAGTGCGTAAGGCAACGCAAAGTCAAGTGAATGTTGTAAACGCATTATACTTTCCTCGGTGGCGTTACCGAGCTGTTTAATCCAGGTGTTGGCATGGAGGGTATGGTAGCGAAGTTCTGCACGAACTTTTACGGCAAGTTCTGCCAGGGGTTTGTAGGTTGAATGGGTGAGCATGTCAAACCGGATGATCTCTGCGGTATCGTAAAGGAAATGACGAATGAGGCTGAAGTCATACTCGCCATTGGGCAGTTCAGTAAGGATGCAATTATGAAATTGAATAGCATTACGGGTGAAGGCAATAGTATCGGGCTCCTGTTCACCAAGCGAGTTCAACAAGGTATACAATGCGTAGCTATGACCAATTTTATCCTGAGCCATAGAAGAAAATGCTATATCCTCTTCCAGTAACGGACCAAAACCAGTCCACTCTGAATTACGGTGGCCAAGAATCAATTGGTCATCGGCCATTTTATAGAGGAGTTCTTTTAGTGCTGGTGCATTCATGATGGGTGCTATTTTTTTCTAACCATTATTGGTGTTACGATCCAGGAATTCTTTCAATTTATCGCCTCCCTTATACGCAGCGGCATCCCTGAATTTTTTATCTGGCAGCGTTAACCACAGCTCTTTTTCTTCGGGCTGTGTGAATCTGATATCACGAGTGCGTATTGCCCATAGGTTGTAGACAATCTTATCGGAATGTAAATTTTTTTTTGCCTCGCTCATAGCTACATGGGGCGTGGAGGCTTGAACTGAACCAGCATGAATATGTTGTTTGCCACGCTTCAGCAACTGATAAATTTCATACGATAGTTTCTCTCCCGGCTGTTCAGGTGTATCGTTTATAAAATCGAATACAGAGGTATTTCCATCGGTCATGGCCGAAACATAAACATGTCGTGTATCCACAACAAAAATGGATGTACAGGTAAACCTACGGGTGAAGGCTTCTTTTGCCAGCACAAATGCCATCTCCAGATTTGGGGCATGCACTATCCCCTCATGCTGGAAGGGCTTTCCTTCCCGCGGTTGAACAAAAACTTCGAATGTTCCAAGTTGATCCAGGGGTGCTTTCGGTTCAACGTGTCCCGGCTGCCCGATAGCGGGTAAGCGGTTTACTCTTGGGTCGAGTGAATTCATGTGTCTATACGAGTTAGCCGAAAATAGCCGGCTGAAATAAAAATCTTAAGCCAGTGGTGTTACATAAGTCGTTTTTGGCGACTTGAGCGCTTCACGTACCCAACGACCACGCTCTTCCGCAATTCTACGTACCTCAAGGCGCTCCTTATTGCACGGTCCATCGCCATTGATTACGCGTTTGAATTCTTCCCAGTCAGGTTCGGTGTACTCCCAACGACCGGTATCCGGGTTTTTGCGAAGGTTCACATCAGGAATGGTAAAACCCAATTCCCAGATTTTAGGAACGTACATATCGAGAAACTGATTGCGCATATCATCGTTGGAGGCCATCTTAACTTTCCATTTCATCAGCACTTCAGTATGTACAGAAATCTTATCGGAAGGACCGAAGAAGTGCATCATGGGTGCCCACCACCGGTTTAGGGCCTCCTGAAACATATCCCGTTGTTTTTGGGTACCGCTGGCCAGGTAGATTACGCAATGGTGTCCGTATTTCAGGTGAAAAGATTCTTCTGCACAAATACGATCCAGTGCACGGCAGTAGGGTCCGTAACTTCCTTTTGCATTTGCCAATTGATTCACTATAGCGCCTGCATCAACCAACCAGGAGATAAAACATGAATCGGCCCAAGTAAGGGCAGGGTAATTGAAAATGTTTGAATATTTTGATTTGCCCGTAATCAGGTCAATGATCATTGCTTCACGCGATTTTCATAATGTTTCGGCAGCGCTGTATAATAATTGCCCATGCCCTACTTCATCCTGAACTTTCGCCATCAGCGACAATTTCCGTTTGAAACCAGGTGCGCGGGTTATCCAGGTTCCTTCAGGAAGGGCCCCGATAATTTCACTATGGGCATGTTGCTCAATCATGCGGATCAACTGCTTTCGGTAAAGGTCCGGCATCCAATCGGAAGGCTCAATTTTTTCTCCACGCTCGATCCGGGCTTCAAATTCGGCTAATTTAGCCGGATCTTC
>CAZCRJ010000312.1:0-4237 GCA_964501015.1 uncultured Roseivirgaceae bacterium
AAAACATTATAACTCATCGATTTTCTATTATTTAGCACAATGCATTTATTAGTACAATTAACCCGGTACAGGTGTGTCCAAAATAATATTCCATTACCAAAGGTATCAGCGCCTTTTGAACGCTGTTTTTCCGTGTAAGAAATAGCCCTTTTCAGGGCACTAAATTCGGCCCCAAGTATATCTACTTTCCACCGACCGCTCAGCTGAACAAGTATACTGTGTAAAGTCATGGAGTAATCGCTACTGCTTTCAAATCATCTTACTCTGCACTATGTCTTTCTTCACCCATCCGTACGGCCAGTTGAAATTCATGTGCCCCGGAGCCCGTATATTTCTTCCGGGGAACTTCGTACCCATACCCCATGCTATACTGGTTCTTAAAAGTCATCCCCAGGAAAATGCCGACTCCATTATACTGGTGATAGGAAAGTCCGGCCCTGATTTGGTTTTTAAAGTGTACAAGGGTTGCTACTTCAAAATAATTCTGCAGGTCGCGGTTAAGGCGGTATAGCAGGTAGGGCTCGAGTGAAAACCGGTTGTCTTGTAAATTCAGTTTATAGCGAAGAGTATATAATTGATTAGTGAGGTGCTGGAGGGGATGTATTTTCAATGGACCTGCCCCGATCTCCTGATGATTGAAAAGTGTTGGCAACGTGAAGCCTGCCTGGAATTCTCCTTTAGTATAAAGCATTCCAAAGCTGCCCTGTAAATAAACCTGGTTCTGTGCCGCTTGCAGGATTAGCGGATCGTTACTGTAATCACGCCCTTCCAGATCAAGGTCATCTATTCCCAGTCCGCCCGAAAGTGCGAACCGAAGGGAGTGTTTACCCCCTAACGGAACACGATACGCATAGGCAACCTGTGTGGAGGAGGTGCGCATAGCCACAGATTTCTGCGTAAAAATATTGATGCCAAGGGAGGAACGATTTTTAAACGGATGCTGAACCGTAAACCCTGATGCTACAGGCGAATCGGTAAAGTCCATCCACTGTTGCCGGTATGCAAGTGTAAATTCTGTAAACCCACTTGAGCCGGCATACGCAGGATTGAAAAAAAATGGATTGAAATAAAACTGGCGAAAATCGAGCGCATTCTGGCTCAAACCCAAAAGCGGAAACATGAAGAGAAACAGAACAATTATTTTTTTCATGTTCATGGCCTTACCGGATTATCCTCACGCCTCCCTTTATATCTGCAGCGCCATCGCACTTAATAACATAATAGTATGCTCCGGCTTCCAATACATACCCATTCGTTGATCGCCCGTCCCAACTGTTGTCATACGATACCCTTTCGTATACCGGTTTGCCAAACCGGTTGTAGATGGTGAGCATACACCCTTCGTACTTCAGTGTGTTTGTCCAGCGCCAATAATCATTGATACCATCCCCGTTAGGGGAAAAGATTTTTTCAAATTCGTAGTCGGGGGGTTCAGGGTTTAAGGGAATAAGCAAGCTGGCTCTTAGCGGACTGTTCTCCAATACGATTTTCATTCGACTGACCTGGTCTTCGGTGAACAGATTAAGACACCGGTCGTTTGTCAGGTCCATGTAATTCTGAAACATTCCATTCACCGGGTTTTCCTCCGGGCAACTTTTTTCCGGACTCGTTGGGCATCCCGATGTGCTTCCTGCCTGCGGAGGGGTATCGTCAACATAATCCGTTCCGCTACAATCATTCATATCGCCCCATATATGGCGCAACCCTAAAAAGTGACCTACTTCATGTGTGGTGGTTCGTCCCTTGTTAAAGGCAGGTACTAAACTGAATGAACCATAATCACTTGATCCAAAGTACCGGTGCCCGATCACTACACCATCTGTTAACCTGTTGGGCGGGGTAACTTCAAGTCCCGGTAAGGTTGACATTGGAAACTGTGCATAGCCACGAAAGCCAGTTAAATTACACACCCAGATGTTGAGGTAATTTTCGGCAGGCCAGTAACTCAGCGATTTCAATGTGACATCATCTTCACGTGACCAGGAAGTTTGAGTGCCTTGAACCCGGTTAATGCCAGAGGTTGAAACTCCTGTTGGGCTAACTTTTGCCAATGCAAATTCAATGTCCAGTGAAGAAGCAAAGGGAAGAAATTCTGCAAGGGTATTCCCAGCATCGTCATTCAGTCTGTTGAAATCTTTATTTAACACCTCAATTTGCGAGAGCACCTGAGCAGCGGGAATATTGGTTCCCGACCCAACAGCCTCACCATTGTGAATTATGTGCACCACCACTTGAATGCGGTATGGCTCTGATCCCTTCCTGCCAAGTAGCCCTTGTTGTCGGGCAACATCCAGTTGTTGCTTCATCCACAACTCAAACTGCTCATCGCTTTGCTGAAGAATCCCCTTCGACCGAAGATCCTGGTTATATTCTACCGTACCGCATTCCTGTGCATAGGAAGAGAAAAATGATAGTATCAGAAATAAAATACTGCAAAAGGATTTGCCATAAGAAATGGATGGGAAATGACTATACCTGGCACGAAACTTCACGAATCAATGTCTGTTAGTTTCCTGTAAAGATCATAATTCTCCAGGTCAAAACAACAGAAGATCACCTGCTCTACAGAATCATGCTGATCCAAAAAATCGTTTACAGTTTGGATGGCAATCTCCGCAGCACGTTGCTTTGGGAAACCATATATACCCGTACTGATATTCGGGTAGGCTAAACTTTTAATGTTATTCTCCACAGCTCGCTTTAAACTGTTGTTATAGGCACAGGCAAGCAAATCTTCCTCTTGATGATTGCCTCCTTGCCATATTGGACCTACTGCATGAATGACATACCGGGCAATCAGTTTACCTCCGGTGGTAATCACTGCCTCGCCTGTTGGGCAGCCACCAATCGCACGGCATTCTTCCATAATGGCTGGACCGCCCGCACGGTGAATGACACCATCCACTCCCCCTCCACCAAGCAGTCCGGTGTTTGCTGCATTAACAATGGCCTCTACTTCAAGTTGAGTAATATCTCCCCTGTATACCGTAATTCTTTTATTCATATTCTATTCCTGGAATCAATAATAATGGTAACCGGGCCGTCATTAACCAGCGCCACTTTCATGTCGGCTCCGAATTCACCGGTATGAATTGGTTTTTCCAATAGGCCCTCCAAAGTCTTTACAAACTTCTCATACATGGGAATAGCAAAATCAGGTTTCGCTGCTTTGATATATGAGGGGCGATTTCCTTTTTTCGTGCTGGCATGTAATGTAAATTGGCTTACTACAAGAATTTCGCCCCCATCCTCTTTTACGCTGATGTTCATTACGCCATCGGCATCGTTGAATATACGAAGATTAACAATTTTTGCACACAGCCATTCGATGTCTTCTGCTGTGTCGGCATCTTCAATTCCAAGCAGTATCAGTAAGCCTTTACCGATGGCGGATTTAATCGACTTATTTATCTCGACCGAACAGGAAGAAACACGTTGGATTACGGCAATCATTCCTCAAAAGTAATAAAACCTTCAAGCTCTTAAAGACCTTGAAGAGTTGGAGAAGAAGTTACCGCTTTTTTAAAAGTTGTACCTGATCCTGAAGTTGCAGCACCTGCATGGCAAGTTGATCCGCCAGCGATGAGGCTGCATTATCCCCTTCAGGAAGTTTGGTGGAGTAGTAGGCACGCACACTCCAGATTTCCAGTACATCCGCAGCAGCGATAGCATAAGGTTCATATTGACGATTGTCGGAAACGAGCAATAGTTTTTCGCTGTCATCATCAAACCGGAAAACACGTTTGAAAACGATGCCTTCCACCTGTGTCACCAGGATGTACGGTTTGCCATTTTTTAAGGTGCTCATATTTTCCTGGTATTCACCGAACAGAATACTACCAGGCTGAATGGGCAACATGGAATCACCTTGGATTTCAAATGCACGGTATGTTTTATTTCTGGGCAATACGGGCATACTGATTTTCGGAAGCTCAGCAATAAATTCAGGATCCCGGTATCCGGACATATAGCCAGCCGATGCTTTTTGAGAGACCAATTCCACATTTTCCTTTCCGGTTGAATCAACCGTTATCGCCAATATCTCTTTTTCTGCCGAAGATGATTTCCATTCTTTTTCAGGAGTCCTGCTTAGATCTTTTCGAGTGAGCACATCCATGCTCACCTTAAAAAGACTGGATACTTCCAGCAACACTGCTAACGGAGGAGTCGCCCGCTCTTCTTCATAGGCTCCGATGACGGATTGCTTTAATCCTAGTTTCTCCGCAAACTGTTTTTG
>CAZCRJ010000313.1:0-4219 GCA_964501015.1 uncultured Roseivirgaceae bacterium
AATTCACCAAACAGGATGATATCTGCTTTAGCCAGTTCTTTGATCATCTTCGAATAGTCGGCTGATTTACCCTCCTTAGTAAACAAGGTATAAGCCGGTTTAACCTGGGCAAACAAATTCACGCTAACGAATAATAAGGCAAAACAATATGACTTCATCAGGATCTGGATTTTATTAACATTACGGAAGCCTTCCGGCACTTGCCTCCGATGGGGGGATTGATTTTGGAAATTTTAAGTTCAACGCGCTGAGTTGCCGGTATTTGGTGCATTACCGCTTCGGTTATGTTATGGGCTACTGTTTCCAGCAACCTGGAAGGGATTTCCATTTCGGTTTTCACGATACGAAACAAATCCTCGTAATTGACCGTGCCTGTCAGGTCATCGGATACCGATGCTGCTGTGAAATCCGTATCCACGCTAATATCTATTTCAAACCAGTTACCAGACTCGCGTTCGTGCGGATAAACTCCGTGGAACGCATGGAACTCAAGACCTTCAAGAGCAATGCGTCCACTCATCCAATCTCGTCAAAGAAAGAAGTTAATTTTTGCCGTGTTTCTTTCATTACCGTTTCTCGCTCCACTACCATTTGGGGCTCTGGTTGAGGCTTTATGACAATGGGTTCGTGTACAATTTTAGTTTGTTTTCCGTACTCATGTTTTTCAGTTGGGGTGTCCTTATCCAGGTTCGGAAAGATTACTTTTTTGATCTCGTTTCGGGTTTGCGCCAAGTGCTGATGAGCATCAAAATCTTTCTGTGTATTTCGGATGCGCTCAACCCGTTCAATGGTATCTTCTGAAATGCGCTTCAGCTCCAGCATTAGATCGTTGCGGGTTAGCTCCAGTTTTTTGTAGTCCTCCACCATCGTGCGCAGGCGTTCTTCCATGTCCAACAAAACCTGTTTGGCTCGTTGCTCTGCTTCATCAAGCGTGTTGTTAGCTTTCATTTTTGCTTCATTCAGCATGGCATCGGCTTTGAACTGGGATTCGCGCAGGTGCAGATCAGCTGCCTGCCGGGCCTGTTCAATTACGTTGGCTCCGGTGTCTTCGGCCGTTTTTAGTGTTTTGTATAGTGAGCTTTCAACTTCCCTGAGTTTCATCACTTCCCGTTCGGCTAATTCAAGTTTAATTTTGCCTTCCTTGTTTTCATCCACCATACGCTCCCACTCCTGTGATAGCGTAAGCAGAAAAGCATTAACTTCATCCTTGTCATATCCGCGAAAATGTTTCTCGAATGACTTTTGCCTGATTTCAAGCGGTGTGATTTTCATGGTCTTACTGGTTAAGTTTAAAAAATCCGGGCCGATAAAAAATTAAGCATCAAGGCCCTGGCTAATATCAATATCCCAAACGGAAATTGTTCTGTCATCGCTGGCACTCACCAATTGCGATTGATGAGTAGTCCATAAAAGTTTGTTTACCGATGTGCCGTGCCCTGCGTGCCGTCCTTTATCAATAACTTTCAACAGCCTCATCTCGTCTAAATCCCAGACCTTTATGGACTTATCCATGCTACAAGTTACGAAATGTTTGGAATCGGGGCTAAAATCAATGTGATTAATTGTATGCATGTGGGCAACCACTTCTGCAGCCTGGATGTAACCGGCCCGGACATCCCACGTTTTAAGCCGTGCATCCCGCGATCCGCTTAATAAATAGTTCCCATCCGGGGTAAACCGTAGGATAAAAACTGAATTTTGATGGGCTTCCCACTCCTTTTTCAATGCCAATGTCGTCAAATCGTAAATCCGTATAAAATGATCGCTGCACCCCACTGCCAGTTCGCCTGTTTCAGTAAGAATGGCGATGGAGCGGATGCTCTTATCAGAAACCTTAACACGGTTGGTTATTACTACTCGGGTTATATCAATTTCGCTCAGCATGCCTTCTTTATCACCAACAAAAATGCGCGATCCGTAAGATTGAATATCAAAGATGGGCGCCTTTGTCATTTGTAACGATCCCTTCTCTTTTTTAGTCTGCCAATCGAGCAGATGAATACCGTTATAGTTATGCCCTACTACCAGTAATCCAGATGGCTTATGCAGGTGTAAGGCATAAACAGAATTAGGCAAATTGGCGATAAGTTCACCTGTATCGGGCTTTTCCAGATTCCATAGCACAATCATGCCGTCTCCGGAACCACTAAAAAACAAATGCGGCTTATCTGCCTGTTGAAGCGTATAAACGCAATCGTTATGGCCAGTAAAATTATGCAGTCGCTGTACGGAAATCGTCTTCATGGTATAATAACTAAACGAAAGTTCTGAAAGTTTAAGGTAGTTTGTATTAAAATTGTCTGATAAAATCATCACCCTAATGCCCCTCGTTGAACAAGATGTTTTGCCCAACCGTGCATGGGGCCTCTGGAAAATTGAAGAAACTGAAGTATGGCTTCACCATAAGGTTGAAGAAGTCACAACACACACATCCGTTACGCATCCACACAAGCGATTGGAATACTTTGCAGCCAGGGTATTGGTAAAACAACTCGTTAACCAAATGGGCCATCAATTTTATGGGATTACTAAAAATGATTTCGGAAAACCCTCATTATTGAACCATCCGTTTAATCTATCCCTGAGTCATTCCTATCCCTACGTCACTGCCCTTATCGACAGGGAAAAGCCGGTGGGAATTGATTTGGAGCAACCCAAAGAAAAATTGCTTTCTGTTGCCCCCCGAATGTTTCAGCAAGATGAGTTGCTTGATGCCGGGGAAAGCATTACCAAACATTGCATTTACTGGTGTGCAAAAGAGGTATTACTTAAAGTGTATGGGAAAAAAGACCTCACTTTTGCCAAGGATTTAATAATTACGCCCTTTTCATTGCAAAAAAGCGGTTTATTAATTGGCCGAATAATTGTCAATAAACAGGAAACAAGGCTTATCTTGTATTATGCGGTGCATACCGATTTTGTTATTGTTTATACTCTTTAGATTATGAAATACTGCATCCCACTTTTTCTTCTTGTAGCACTTTCGGCAACGGCTCAAACCATCGAAAACTTTAATGCTCCGAATGCAGTCGATGGAAAAACCATTTCCCTGAATACATATTCCGCGAAGGCAGGTATTGTCATCATCTTTACAAGTAATACGTGTCCGTTAGATCAATATTACCTTGACCGTATACTTGCCTTATCTGATGCCTATGCTGAGCGCGTTCCGGTATTGCTTATTAATTCACATATTGAGTCCACCGAATCGATTGAGGCCATGAAAGCATATGCTGAAAAATGCAACATTACTATGCCATACCTGGCTGATAAGAATCAGGCGATTGCCAATCAATTCAATGCCCGGAAAAGTCCGGAAGCGCTGGTACTGAAAAATCTGGCCGGAAAATTTACTGTCGTGTACCGCGGAGCGCTGGATAACAATGCTCAGTCTGCGGCAGAAGTTACCACTCCGTTTCTCAAAAATGCTATCGATAAAATGATGGCTGGAGAAAAAATTGATTCCAATGATGTGCGGCCTGTTGGGTGCAGTATCCGAAGAAATTAAACTCCGAGGTCATTGCCATCCGCAATGATGAGCAGGATTTCCTTTACCTCCTCTGCCTTTTCATGTTCACCCATTTTATCAAAGGACATGATGAGGTTACGCAGAATTCTTCTTACGATTTCCAGGTTTGAACAGGGTTCAAAAAAAGAAGGTTGTGGTGTAAGCCGCAGTTCATGAATATAATTTTCAATATCCTTTCTGGAAAAGATCAGGCCCTTGTTGAAGACATTAATGTAGAAGGTATTCTGACCATCCACATAGGTTAGCACAAACAAGTTGGGCAGATTTACACCATATACCGGTAGTTTTAACTTTTGCGCCACCAGCATATAGATTACACATAATGAAATGGGATTACCCTTGCGTGTTTCCAATACAACGTTGATCATGGAATTCCCAGGGGAATGGAAATTCTTGGTGTTTGCAGAAAATTTCAATTTGTTGAAAAATACACCATTCAGCACTTTAACCTGATCAAACGGATAGAGTTCGGGCTTGAACTCCAACCACGCCTCGTAATATATCTGTTCAAGTTCCTGTTTTAGTGTTTCCAGCTCCAGATCAGGATATTGATAGGAGGCAATAATGGATAATCCTGTAAGCAAATCATGGTCCTCCTCCGCATACCATTCCATCATCCGCTGTTTCAGCAATTGAAATTGAAGATCATGAATAAGGCCTTCTATCTGCTGTTGTACCTGTGGGTTCAAA
>CAZCRJ010000314.1:0-4207 GCA_964501015.1 uncultured Roseivirgaceae bacterium
ATTGGTCATTTTTTTAAACTGCTTTTCAGCCTTTTCACGTAACTCCGTAAACAAGGCTTCTTCATAGGCCATTACTGGCATCAGTACAGAATCATGCACTACCGGAACTTCAACAACATTTAAAAGGTGAATTTCGCCTTTTGCGTGGGCGACAACATCTAATGCGAACCGGAAAGCATTTATTGCTTGCTCGGAGAAATCGCAGGGAACAAGTATTTTTTTCATTTCTTTCGGGGATTATTCAACTCAAAAGTAGACAAAATGTATAGGTGTTCTATCTGACTCCTATCACGGACCAACCTGACAAAAATCAGTTCAAATATAGCTGATACTCTTTCAGAATCATTTTCTGCGCATTACTTTCATAGATCACATAAATTTCTGGCCATGAAAAAGACACTCGTGTTGTTGTCGCTGATCCTGTTATTTAGTTCCGCTGCTACACAAACCCTTCATTCACCAAACAAGAAACTTTCCTTTCGCTTCTCCTTAACAAACCAGGGCGAACCGTTCTATCAACTTATGTTGGGAAAGCGGGAAGTCATCGCCCCCAGTAAACTGGGAATTATAGTAAAAGATGGAGAGCCGTTTACACAACACTTCAGTATTCTGAACATAGATTCAAGTGCTGTTGATCAGACATGGAATCCGGTGTGGGGAGAAGTGAAAACCATACGCGACAATCATAAAGAACTCGCGATCACACTTCAGCAGAATACTTCACAGAAAATGATGGTGATACGCTTCCGCTTATTTGATGATGGCCTCGGCTTCCGGTATGAGTTTCCACGCCAGCCCAATCTTAACCATTTCATTGTAACCGATGAAATAACTGAATTTCGATTGACGGGTGATCATAAAGCATTTTGGATACCGGGGGATTATGACACCAATGAATATCATTACAGCACTACACGGTTAAGTGAAATCAATTCGTTAGAAGTAGGAAATGCGGAAGTTGAAATCAGCACCCGCACCACTCTTCCCGATGCCGTGCAAACTCCGTTGATGCTGAAATCGGCCGATGGAATGTATATTAATATTCATGAGGCCGCACTGGTGAACTACCCGGTTATGCAACTCAATGTCAACAAAAAAACATTCGCTCTTTCCAGTCACCTGGTACCGGATGCCATGGGCAATAAAGCATATTTACAAGCACCCTTTAATACTCCGTGGCGTACAGTAGTGGTCAGTACCAATGCCGCTGAGATCGTAGGGTCTAAGTTGATCCTAAACTTGAACGAGCCTTCTACACTTACCGATGTGAGTTGGATAAAGCCAACCAAATATGTGGGGATCTGGTGGGAGATGCACATTGGCACAAGCACCTGGGATTATGCCGGTTCACAAAACGCGACTAATTGGGAAAACCTGGCGGATAGTAAACCTACAGGCAAGCATGGCGCAACAACCGAAAACACCAAACGGTATATCGACTTTGCTGCTAAGCATGGATTTGATGGTGTGCTGGTAGAAGGCTGGAATGTTGGTTGGGAAGATTGGTTCGGGAACTGGAAAGAAAATGTGTTTGATTTTGTAACACCCTATCCGGATTTCAATGTGAACGAACTACAACAGTATGCGGCAGCAAAAGATGTTAAACTAATTATGCATCATGAAACTTCGGGGTCGATAACCAATTATGAACGCAGAATAGATGACGCATTCCGCTTTATGAAACAACATGGATATGATGCGGTTAAAACCGGATATGTGGGGCGAATTATTCCCCGTGGTGAATTTCATGACGGGCAATGGTGTGTTAACCATTTCAACCGTGTAGCAGAAAAAGCCGCTTCGTATAAAATCATGGTCAATTCGCACGAGTCAACACGACCCACCGGCATGCATCGCACCTACCCGAACTGGATTGCCAGTGAAGCAGCCCGTGGCAATGAGTTTAATGCCTGGAGCAAGGGTAATCCACCCGATCATGAAACGATTCTACCCTTCACACGTCTGATGGGAGGTCCTATGGATTACACACCCGGCATCTTTGAAATTAAAATGAGCTACTACAATCCCGAAAGTATCTACCAGGTACACACTACCTTGGCCAAACAGTTAGCCCTTTACGTGACTCTCTATAGTCCGATACAGATGGCAGCTGATCTTCCTGAAAATTATCAGAAGCATTTAAATGCTTTCCAATTTATTAAAGACGTGGCCGTGGATTGGGATGACACGCGCATTCTTCAGGCTGAGCCTGGAGATTACCTGGCCATTGCACGAAAAGCAAAAAATAAAAATGAGTGGTTTATCGGGGCCATTACCGATGAAGAACCCAGAATCCTGTATGCACCTCTTGCATTTCTTCCAGCCAACGAATGGTATGTGGCCACCATTTATTCTGATGCACCCAACGGGCATTGGAAAACTAATCCGATGATGTACCAGATACAGTCAGTTTTGGTGAATTCCAAAAGCAATTTAAAATTAACGTTGGCAGCGGGAGGAGGAGCAGCCGTAAGTTTGAAGAAGGCTACCGCAGAGGAAAGTAAGAAGATTAAAAAATACCGTTAGGCCAGTAACTGACCGAATCCGAAAAGCAATACAAAAGCCAATGTGGAGAGGGCCATCTGTTTCAGGTAGGGATCCAATTCATGATCGGCTTTTTGCTGAACTGCTCTTCCGTTAAACATAAACATCGGTACGCATAACAAAAAGAGAAATTGCCAGGGAGAAGAGTACGTTATTATGGTATACACAAATGCAGTGGTTAATCCTGAAAACAGTAAAATCCAATGGTACGTTACCGCCTTTAGTTTGCCGATACGCACGGGAATAGAAAACTTTCCGGCTTTTCTGTCGGATTCGATATCCCGGATATTATTGATATTCAGCACTCCGATGGAAAAGAAGCCGCAACTCAAGGCGGGCAGAACCTGAAGTACATTGATCTGTTGCGTGAAAAGGTATACCGAGCCCATCACGCCAACCAATCCAAAAAATATTAACACCGATAAATCGCCAAGACCACTGTATCCGTAAGGTTTTTTTCCCACTGTATAAGCAATAGCCGCGAGGATACTCATCAATCCCAAACCAAAAAAGAACAGAAAAGCATTCCAATTAAATCCGAAGGAAAGGATGAGCAACGAAACACCACTAATCAGGCAAAGCGCTACGAATACAATCAAGGCATTACGCATTTGCGTGGCCGAAATCGCCCCCGTTTGTACGGCACGACTTGGACCAATACGTTCGTCATGATCGGCACCGTGTATGGAATCACCATAATCGTTAGCCAGGTTAGAAAGCACCTGCAGGAATATGGTAGTGAGCGCGCAGAGTAAAAATATATCGGTGCGAAAGGCACCCTGTGCAGCAGCCAGAAAACCACCCATGCCAATACAGGCAAGGGCCAATGGCAGTGTGCGAAGTCGAAAGGCAGATATCCAGGCTTTAATTTCCATGTGGCGACAAAAGTAAGAAGTTTATTTTATGATGTGTGTACCAACCATATCCCCGTTCATGCCCAATACTCATTTTTCTTAATCCGTACTGCAATGAAGATACTATCAGCGACTACCACTATGAAAAAGCCGGAGAGCAAAACTCCGGCAATCCAGTACTTTGGTACTATACTAATCTGATTTCTTACAATACTTTATCCATGATGGGCTGTTCATAAGCCTTCACATTGGAATTGAAAAAGGTTACGGTTTTTCCATCTTCACTCACCAGGAATTTGGCAAAATTCCAATCCGGAGTTTTTCCGGTTTTTGATTCCAGCCATTGGTATAACGGATGTTTATCATTTCCCTTTACCGAAACTTTCTCAAACATTTGGAAGGTTACACCATAGTTGCGTTCACAGAACTCGGCAATATCCTGACTGGTGCCCGGTTCCTGCCACAGAAAATTATTGGCCGGAAACCCGAGGACAATAACCTTATCGCCATGATCGGCATGCAATTTCTGAAGGTCAGCATACTGCGGTGTTTTACCACACTTGGATGCCGTATTGACGATCAACAATTTTTTGCCCTTGTACTGAGAAAAATCAATCACTTCACCTTCCAAAGCGGTTAGCTTGAATTCATAAATCGAGTCCGGGAGTTGTACCGGTTCTGATTTGGAAAGTTTTCCCGATAAAAATGCGGCTAATCCCATTACGGCAGATAGTGTTACTATAATTTTAATTAAGCTCATTAATAATTTCCTTATCGAGCGGTTTTACTTTTGATGCATAAAATTTCAC
>CAZCRJ010000315.1:0-4200 GCA_964501015.1 uncultured Roseivirgaceae bacterium
TCTGTTTGTACTTGCTCATCTGATCCATAGCATTCTTTAGCTGTTCTTCTTTTCCGGAAAAATGGTTGACAACCTGTTTTTTAGCTTCGTTGATTAATACCTCCCTTGCGGCCGTTTCATCCAACGGCATGGATGGCATTTCCGAAAGTTCACCGATTTGATCTGATGCCATTGCTCCTGCTTTATTTTCAATCTGATCAGCTATGCTATTAGTTGCAGGAACTTCGGAGATAACCTTTTGAATAACTTTTTCTTTACTGGTAATTAGTTCAATATTATTGGTTAAACCGGGCGCTTTAATATCACCAGCGTTTGAAGGCAGCTGATTTCTCATTGCCGATTGTGAAATATCTTGTAATTTTTCCAATTGAGAGTATGGAAAATTGACTTCTGTTTTTTGAAGAGAGATATCCAGTTTACCTAATGAATTTGTGTACTCTTTTACTTTTATCCTGATCTCCTCGGGAAGGTCAAGTTGTTCCATTTTTTGTATGCAGGATTGCGTTAACTCATCGCCCTGATTTTTTATTATCAACAGTTTCTGTTCTTTAATAGTATTGATGCTGTCTATTTTAAAAGTTATTTTTTCTGTAGGCAAATTTAAAGCACTCAGGCTATCTGATTTTTGCTGAACTCTGTTTGAGAGTTCCATGTAAGCCTGTTTGATGGAATCGTATTCGTCTTTGATTATTCCATACTGTTTTTCGGTATATTGTTGAATAGAGTCTAAAGATCGCAGCTTTTGTTGCAGAAGACTGTCATGTTCTTCGTATGATATCGAAAAATTGCGATGAAGGGTATCAGGTAATTGGGCAAAAACCAAGAGGCCTGACAAAAGAAAACCAGTAAAAGCTAAACACCGGAGCATTTTTTATAGACACAAAAGTTGGTGGTACAGGAAATTACATAATAACCGACAAAGTCATCTTCCAATTGCTCAATCAGGGATGAATTCCCCAAACTTACTCCATACATCAAAATAAGGTTTTTCTTCCAAATAGGACTTATCAAAGTATGTGATAATGATAGTTTTGTTAAATAGGAAAAAAATATCTTTCTGATAAATAACATTATCATCTACAGCCTCTACTTTAAGCGAGTGAAAACCAATACTCATATTTTCAACAACTATCTTTTCGCCAAAATACACTCCCGAGTTAACTTCTCCTTCAAAGAGTATTTCATTATCGATCTTGAGATGAATTGAACTCGTTAGGTTACTCGTTTCCGCCATTACATGGATTGTCAAATCTTTTTTTCTCAAGACGAAAATAGCCACTATCAAGACGATGATAGATACACCAAAAACAATTATTTTCTTTGCCATTATTTCAATTTGTCAAGTCTTAAACGAATTCCAACCTGATTAATATGGTAAGCTCTTCCATTTTTTGGATCGATTAGAGTAGTATTAGGATACTTCTTGCCTGTGAATGGATTTTTAATGTAATTATTACCTCTATTTAATCCTTTGTTAGTCCCTAAGAATTCGACACTCTTTAGCTGGTCTGATGTAACGTTCGTACCTGACCCACCACTTTTCATTAAATTAAAAAGGCCTGAAGCTGATTCATGTGTTAAGCCCGCTAAATGTCCAAATTCATGTGTAGAGGTTCTGGTATCTGACCACCCAAATAAACCCATTAAAGAGCCTTTATTAGAAAAATCTGCAGCATTAAGAAAGGCCACTTTCCCACCAAGCATATTTGCTGCACCATTGGCTAATGTTCTATCATTATCACCAATGACGAATAAATGATCTGATTCTGCTACATCATCCATTGACGAAACTTCTGACAACTGAACATTTGTATTAAATGATATGCCTACCCCTTTTACCTTAATAGAGCCTGAAAAGGCACTGGAAATTCCTGAACTAATGTCAGAAATGGCATTATCCATATCAATATCATCACTCGACAAATTCATCACTTTGCCAGTTACGTTCATTGTTACACCTGTTAGTTCGCCAGCTTTATTATACTGGAAAGAGAACCAAATGCTATCACCATTTATGTCAACATAGTTAACAGGGTTACCGGCCAAATATTGATACGGAGATAAAGCGTAATACTTCTCTGCAAACCTATCCTGTGTATGAAACACATGCACCTATGGATCTATATCCCGCTGACCAATATCAAATACATTATAACCATGTTCATCCTGCCACTCTTGCCCATTCAATAGTCTGTCTTGTTTAAGAGAATTCTCTCTTGAATATGAAAGCGCTGGAGCTCCATAAGGATATAGGTCAGTAGAATTTATTACAGGTGATTTTGTTAAAGACACAGTAAATTCGTCATAATAAACTTCCGCGATGCTTTCATTTTCATTTGAAAGATAAACATACACAAAGCCCGCTGTGGTGATCGGTACTTCTGCACTCAAATATTCATGCGCGCAATCCTGTCCGTATTCTCTCGCGGCATCGCTCATGCGTATATAACCACCATTCACCAATGCAAAGTTCTGGTCGAACACCAACCAGTTAAGGTAAGCCTTCGGTCCGGTGCCGGAACTACCGGAAGTATTAAGCAAGCCTGCAAACGAGAACGATGATGTACTGCTGCTGTAGTTCTCGCCCGTCCATACGGTTCCCGGATCGTTACTGGCAATAGCCGCAACTAAATTGCTTAGCGCCTGTGTCCAATTGTTGCTGTTGGGATCTATATATTTCACATATACTTCAGCTTTCACTGTGTCACCTGGTACAACAGCAAACGATCTGGCCAGTCCGTACTGTTCATTGGTTGAACCATTAAGACGTACCGCATAACCCGGTGTAGTACTGGGTGCACTTCCGTTGGTCTTGTCAAATAAATGGGAATAAATTCTCCGGGCATTCTCATATCGTAAAAACTTGCTTTGCTCCTCATTTAAATTTTCCGCTTCCATCGTGGCAGTAGCTTCATCGTGTTCTTCTTTGGTGGTGAACGTTACACGGTTGTTGCCCAGGTGGTCGCGTAATTCATATTCATACGCTCCTGCCAATGCGTTATACCTTCCTTCTTCGTGGCTGATGTATTTCAGTTTATCATTCTCATAAAAGAACTCACCCACATAATCGGTTTCCTTTTGCAACACGTTGGAACTGTTATACACACCCTGGCTTAGTTTATTTCCTGCTGCATCATAGATGTAAAGCAAATAATTACCATCACTGAACGCAACTTTCTCCCGCTGGTTCATGTAGTTGTATGTAATGGATGTAATGCCTTTATTCAGGTCGCTGGTGCGGCTGCCATTGGCATTGTAGGTGTAGTCCGCTCCTGTTGTATTGCCATCTTCAAAGCCTTCTTCCGTATCCCATGAGTCGGTTACACTTTGCAACTGGTTTCCGATGTAATTAAATGTAAGGTTGTCCATCTGTGAGCCATTCGCACCCTTGCGCCTGATGGTGAGCATGGCGGTGTTTAAGTTGTACGTTATATTATCTTCATGCAAACCATTGGAGATACTCCATCCGGTAGCCTTTTCATAATGTGTTGCTGTGGTTAACCTGCTCAATGCATCATAATCATATTTGTAAGCACGCTCTTTCATTCCGGAATCAAAACCCTGGTTGGTGCTGTATTTCGTTGCACTGATGTTTCCGTTATACTGTGGTAGGTTGTTAATACCGCTTACAATATCATTATAGTGCAAATTCATTCCAAAATGATCACGTGGTTCGTTCTGCTCATCGGAAGTTAAGTCGGAGTTATTAATCCTCGTCAACCAACCTCGTATGTTGAACCTGTAATCCACATGTTGTTTAAAATTCGTTCCGTTATCGGTTGAGTGAAGTTGCTTTAATACGAGTTCGCCAATGGGGTTATATTGATTGCGTGAGAGGAGCACTGAATCTTCATTATTGATGCGGTGCCATGTATCGGTTGGTCTTAAGGCATGGTCATACTCAAAACGCCTGTATACTTGGGTTGAATCGGAGCCGGTTTTATGAACAATCTGTGTCTTTACCAGTTTTACAAAATCGTACACATTTGTAGCACGGTCAATGCCTCCTTTATGGTTTTGAGAAACGGCTTGAATAACTCTGTACTTGTCATCATAAAAATTCACACTCCATAAATAATCATTTGTGTTCAACACATTTACTTTTGTTCCGGTAACCAAACCTGTTATCCGGTTAAAAGCTTCCCCCTGGCCGGTTAAATCATCAGGAACAAAATTGTAATCACCTCCGGCTAAATCATC
>CAZCRJ010000316.1:0-4188 GCA_964501015.1 uncultured Roseivirgaceae bacterium
AAGTATAACCTGGATATCAAGTTTCGTCCCATCATGCGCAAGATCACCGACCTGCATTTCGACCAGGAAATGGACTGGTCTATTTACCGCAAGTCGGCCGACAAAAATTACTTATACATTTTTATTACCATTGCCGTGCTGATACTGGTGGTGGCCAGCATCAATTACATAAACCTCGCCACAGCACGCTCCGCAACACGCGCCAAAGAAATCGGGTTACGTAAAACTTTTGGCAGTCAGCGCATACAGTTGTTCATGCAGTTTATGCTCGAATCGTTTTTGCTGGTGGTTATATCGCTGGTGGTTGCAGTGGGCTCCGTAGTATTGCTGCTGCCGGAATTTAATTCGATTTCCGAAAAAACCTTTTCGGTACGTCATCTTTTTGAACCCGGCATGTTGGGCATTATCGGTGCCGTGGTGGTGTTTGTTACGCTGTTGGGTGGAAGTTACCCGGCTCTGTTTATTGCTGGCTTTCAGCCGGCTGTAGTGCTTAAGGGAAAATTTTCGTTTCGCAAGGGCTCGAATGTGTTCCGCCAGTTTTTAATCGGCCTACAGTTTACTGTGGCCGTTGCGCTGTTCATCGGCAGTTTGGTGTTGGTGCGCCAGATGGATTTGATGCGCAACTCGAAACTGAATGAAGCGGGTAAACAAATTGTGTCCATTCGCTATGGTGGCTTTGGGGAAGGCACGGCTACTGATCATCAATACAACACCTATAAAAATATGTTGCTGGCCGATCCGCAGATTGATGCGGTAACGCTCGCCAATCACTTACCCCGGTTGGATTACTTCGGGCCGCTGAACATGCGCTTTCAGTTTCCCGAAATAAAAGAAGACGCCTTCGAGTGGTTTCAACTCAATGGCGATTATGATTTCCCGAAAGCATTTGGGTTAAAAATTATTGCGGGCCGCGGTTTTGATGTGGCTAATGTTTCTGATTCCTCTGCGGTGCTGCTCAACGAGTCGGCTGTGCGCTCACTCAACACTACCCCCTACGACATGATTGGTAAAACGGTAATTCGTCCGGCCCACAGTTATTATGGGGGCCCCGACAGCACACAGGCGCCCGTAACAGGAAAAGTTATTGGCGTGGTAGAGGATTTTCCGTACCGCTCCATGCATCATAAAATTGAACCGCTCGGTATTGCCGCACGCCCGCACTTTGCTGATCGCATCATTCATGTACGCATAGGGGCGAAGAACATGGGCGAAAAAATCCGTTTCCTGGAGCAGGAGTGGAAGAAGATGTTTCCGACCTACGGATTTGATTATTGGTTTATTGATGATGAGTTCGGCCGCATGTATGAAAATGAAACAAAGATTGCCGGACTAACGGAAAAGTTTTCGGCCCTGGCGATTCTCATCACATGCATTGGACTGTACGGACTCGCATCATTTATGGCCCAACAACGCACACGTGAGATTGGCATTCGAAAAGTGATGGGCAGCAGCAATGTGCAAATTTTGAAATTGTTGTTGATGGTGTTTGCCAAGCTGCTGCTGATTGCCGCAGTGATTGCCGTTCCCATAACGTATTTTCTCTCCGTAAAATGGCTGGAGCGATTTGTATATCAAACTCCGCTTTCGGTTGGTTTGTTTGCGATGGCGCTGTTGGTGTTGGCGCTGATTACGTTGTTCACGGTGGGCTATGAAATTCTTAAAGCATCACGGGCAAATCCGGTGGATTCTTTGCGGCATGAGTAGCTTTCCTGTTGTGCAGACCCTTCCTAATCATGTTAGCTAATATTAAAAGCCTGGCAGCTGACAGATGTCATTGTACGTTTGTTTAAAAATTCCATCTTTTGTTGCCGGGTAACCCTGGTACAGCCGATTCGTTACACGGGTATGCCCCCCGATTAACCCTTCTGCATATGATCAAAAATTATCTGCTGATTACCTGGCGCAACATGATGAAGAATAAGCTCTTCATCTTCATTAATGTATTCGGTATGGGTGTGGCCATCGCCCAGTGTATTGTGGGATACTTTGCCTATGAATACGATAACACATTTGACTCCGTACACGAAAATCGTGCTCAACTGTATAGGGTAAGTTCGGTACGTGAATTTGAAAACAACCTTACCCGCTATGGTGAAGCTCCTTTTCCACTGGGCGACCTCGTGGACAAAACCTTTCCGGATGTAACGCAATCCAGTCGCTACTTTTATTCGTGGTCGAACTTTAAGCTGGCCAACGATTTGTTTCCGTCCAACGTGAACTATGTAGATCCCGATTTTTTTAACCTTTTCACCTTCCACTTCCTGGCCGGAACTCCGGTAGAGTTAAACGATAAAAGCAGTGTGTTTATCAGTAAAGAAATGGCTGTTCGCTTCTTTGGTGATGTCGCTAACGCACACGGTAAAACCATTACGCAGGTGTATGGCCAGGAGCTTAAAGAGGTGAAGATTGCCGGAGTATTTAACGATCCTCCTATGAACTCAAGTTTCTACCGGATGGGGGGCTCGGCCTACATGAATTTTGAAAACTATAAGGATGAACACAAAAGCATCCGCGAAGACGACTGGAAAATACAATGTTCGTTGTTCCTACAGATTCCTGATGAAAGCCGGGTGAACAGTGTGTATCAGCAACTCCAGCCCTTTGTAGAAAACAATAACAAGGCTCGGGAAGACTTTCAAGTGAAAGAATTTGTTCTGGATTACTTTCCGACAATGGCTCACCTCGACCGCGCAGAAGAGACCCGGTCAAGTACGTGGGGTGCGCCACCTATTTCAGCTGTGATTGGCTCGGGGGTGATGGGCGTGATGATATTGCTGCTCGCCTGTTTTAATTTAACCAACACAGCCATTGCCATTTCTTCAAGCCGACTAAAAGAAATCGGTCTTCGGAAAGTAATGGGCAGCCAGCGCAAGCATTTGATTGTACAATACATTGGCGAAACCATGGTGATCTGTTTGCTGGCCATGCTGGTAGGATTGATCTTCGCAGATTTCATGGTGCGTGGTTGGAATGTTATGTGGGAGTATTTTCGGTTAACACCTCACTACCTGGATAATCCAACGTTCTTACTCTTTCTTTTTGGTATACTGATATTCACCGCCCTTGCTGCCGGAAGCTATCCGGCATTTTACATCAGCAAGTTTGAGCCGGTTAAAATTTTAAAAGGCAAACTTGAATTTGGCGGCACCAACTATTTCACACGTACTCTGCTGGCATTGCAGTTTAGTATTTCGCTTATTTCCATTGTGTGTGCCCTCGGGTTTATTCATAATGCGCGGTATCAACAGCAGTATGATCTGGGTTTTGATGTGCGCGGATCGGTGATTGTCTGGCTAGGCGATCAAAGTGAATATGAAACCTATCGCAATGCGTTGCAGTCTAACCCTGCCATACTTTCCATAGCGGGAGCCCGCAGTGGAATATTTTCAAATCGCGCGAATGATCCAGTGAAGCATGAATCGCAACAACTTGAGGTGGACATCATCGAGGTGGGTGATCAGTACATGTCTACGATGGAGTTAAAACTTATTGAAGGACGGGCTTTTAATAAAGATTCAGAAACGGATAGAAAAGAATCCGCGATCATTACGCAAAAGATGGCCCGTGCATTCGGTTGGGATAAACCGTTGGGAAAAGAAATCATTTGGAAAGACACAGTGAAGCTCTATGTGATTGGCGTAATCAAAGATGTTTACACGATGGGATTGTGGCGAGAGATGGAGCCGATGATGATCCGGTATGTGTTGCCCAATCAATACAGTCAACTAGTGGTGAGCACACGTGCAGACCAGGTGGCTGAGGTGAATGCGTTTATGAGCCAGGAGTGGAACAAGATTTTTCCGAACCGCTTATATAACGGACGCATGTTGAGTGAAAACCAGAGAGAAGTGAAAGAAGTCAATGTTAACATTGTTTACATGTTTGGCTTTATGGGGGTGATCACCATGCTGTTGTCGGCCACAGGTTTATATACGCTGGTGTCACTCAACATTATTAAACGGATGAAAGAAATTGGTGTGCGTAAAGTGATGGGGGCATCCGTGCCGAATATTGCGCGGATTGTAAACACCGAGTTTGTGATTATCCTGGTAATTGCTTCTGTGCTGGGGGCATGGGGCGGCCGGGTTCAGTCGGACATGATTATGGGCAGCATTTGGCGATACTACCAGGGCCCTACTGAAATTACATTTATCATTTCAATAAGTCTTTTGTTTGTTGTTTCCTTTC
>CAZCRJ010000317.1:0-4178 GCA_964501015.1 uncultured Roseivirgaceae bacterium
TCCTTCCGGGACGAATACAGCAAATGCCGCGAACAATTAATTTGATGGGCACTCCCGCCTGCGAAGCTTCATACAATTCATCGATCAGCTCCTTGTCCTGTAAGGAATTGATTTTGATAACAATGCCTGAGGGAAGTTGTTGACGAGCATGCTCTGCTTCACGCTTTATCAGATTACATAACTGTATGCGCATATCGCGGGGTGAGGTGATCAGGTTGCGGTATGTGGTGGGATAGGAATGCCCTGTAATAACATTAAAAAACTCTGAAACATCCTGTGCATAAATTTCTTTGGAGGTAAGTAATCCAATATCGGTATACAGCCGCGAAGTGGTTTCATTATAGTTACCACTAGCCAGGTGAACATACCGGTAAACTTTATCGTCCGCCTCCTGCCGTACTATGAGCAGTAACTTGGTATGGGTTTTCAAACTGCCCACACCATAGATCACAAAGCATCCTGCCTTTTGTAGACGTTGTGCTTCACGCATATTATTTTCTTCATCAAAGCGCGCCTTCACTTCAAATAATACGGAAACGTGTTTACCATTTTCGGCAGCCCGCAGCAAGGCATTGGTAACCCGCGAATCTTTAGCTACCCTATAGATTGTTATTTTAATGGAAAGCACACCTGGATCATCGGCTGCTTTTTCCAATAACTCCAGCACGGGTTCCATGGAATTATAGGGATGATGGAGCAGGATATCCCGACTTTTAAGAACTTCAAACAAGTCCATGTTTTCCTCTTCAGGATAATTCAAGGGCTTGATAGCATCCGGGTGATAGGCTTTCTTTCCCTTGAACTCAGGATGTCCGATAACCTGTGTCAGACTACCAAGGTCGAGTAAACTCTGACTGGGAATCTGAAAAATATTATTATCATCAATATCCCATTGAATCTTCAACATGCGCACCATCCATGGATCGGCACTGCCGTGGATCTCCATGCGCACCACACGACCAGTGCGCCTGGCTTTCAGTTTCTGCTTCAGGTCTTCCAGGAAGTTGGATTCAATATCATCACTTTCTTCCAGGGTAAAATCTCCGTTTCGATTAATACGAAATAAATTGACTGATCGGACGGGAACATTCCGGAACAACTGATGGATATTCTTGCGGATAATTTCTTCTACCGGAACAAACTGAATAAAGTCATCGTTTGGTAACTCAAGAAAGCGGGGAATGTTGCTGGGCACCTGAATGAACGACACCCTGTTTTGCTGTTGAGTGTCTGCCCCGTCAACGGCAGTGACCACCCCAAACAAAAGCCGGTTATTTTTTAATACCGGAAACGTATGGTAACTGTCGAACGCCATGGGGGTGAGCATCGGAAAAATAGTGCGGTTGAAATATTCATCGCATTTCTTCAACTCCTCTACCGACAACGTATCATAGGTTGCCAGTTGAAAACCGTTGTCTTTAAATAATGGCTTAAGCTTATACAGGTAATATTCATGCTGATCCTGCATAAAATTCCGTATGGCATTCAGCAGCAGTTTGCGGAAAGGTTCTTCCCGCAGCCCACTGTAATCAAACCGGTCTTTTCCGTAATCGAGATAATTGTATAAACTTCCCAGGCGGATGGTACAAAACTCATCCAGGTTGGAAGCCGTGATGGCAAGAAATTTCAGCCGGTCAAAAACACTCCGGTTAATGTGCTTCGCCTGATCCAGCACACGATAATTAAACTGTATCCAGCTTAAATCACGACTGATGTACCGGCTGTCGGCAATCAGGCTGATATGTTTATCCACAAGGGCTACGGATTCATTCATAGCAACGTTTCCGAAAGATTACCTGTTCGCAAGAATAAGCCATGCGAAGCAGGTTATGTTAGTGTTAAATATCTATACGCGCATACTTGGCGTTCTTCTCGATAAACTCTCTGCGGGGAGCAACCTCATCCCCCATCAGCATGGAAAAGAGATGATCCGCTTCAGCAGCCGATTCAATGCTCACCTGCTTCAGGGTTCTGCGTTCAGGGTCCATCGTAGTCGACCATAATTGTTCAGGATTCATTTCTCCCAAACCTTTATAACGTTGAAGGGAAACAGATTCATCCTTGCCTCCGCCCAACTCTTTCACCAGTATGTCGCGCTCTTCTTCTGTCCAGCAATAGCGCTCTTCTTTTCCCTTCTTTACCTGGTAAAGTGGTGGTAGAGCAATGTATACATATCCTTTCTCAATCAGGTCGCGCATGTACCGGAAAAAGAACGTTAAGATCAGCGTGCGTATGTGGCTTCCGTCAACGTCAGCATCGGTCATGATGATAATTTTATGATACCGGAGTTTGGTCATATTCAATGCCTTACCATCCTCGGCTGTGCCAAACGACACCCCGAGGGCCGTAATCATATTCTTGATTTCTTCGTTGTCGTATATGCGGTGTTCCTGTGCTTTTTCAACGTTCAGTATTTTTCCACGCAATGGCAAGATTGCCTGGAAGGCACGATTTCTTCCCTGCTTGGCAGAACCTCCTGCCGAATCTCCCTCAACAAGGTATAACTCACAAATGGCTGGATCGGTGCTGGAACAATCGGCCAGTTTTCCGGGTAACCCGGTGCCGGTCAATACATTTTTGCGCTGCACCATCTCACGTGCCTTTCGGGCGGCATGGCGCGCCTGGGCTGCAAGAATTACCTTGCTCACAATCAACTTGGCTTCTCTCGGATGTTCTTCCAGGTAATACTGTAGCATTTCACCAACAGACTGATCCACTACTCCCATCGCCTCGGAATTCCCAAGTTTGGTTTTAGTTTGCCCCTCAAACTGGGGCTCGGCCACCTTAACGGAAATTACGGCAGTAAGTCCTTCCCGAAAGTCATCACCACTGATATCAATCTTTACCTTATCCAGCAATCCTGATTTGTCGGCATACGATTTAAGTGTACGAGTAAGTGCCCTCCTGAATCCGGCAACGTGGGTTCCACCTTCATGGGTGTTGATGTTGTTCACATACGATACTAAGTTCTCGCTGAAGGATGTATTGTAACTAAGCGCTACCTGCACCGGAATTTCGCTTTTATCGTTTTCGATATAAATCGGTTCCGGTATTAACTTTTCGCGTGTGGAGTCTATATAGCTGACAAACTCCCGCAATCCGCCTACAGAAAGGAAAATGTCGCTGCGATACCCTCCTGTTTCATCCTTTTCGCGCAGGTCGGTCAGGTGAATGGTGATGCCCGGGTTCAGAAAAGATAATTCACGCAAGCGGGTGGCAATGGTTTCGTAATTAAATTCTGATACGATAAATATCTCTTTATCAGGATGAAAGTGAATAGTCGTTCCGTTGCGGTCGGAATCACCGACAACCCGAACAGGGTATTGCGGCACCCCGCGGTGGTATTCCTGCTCCCAGATTTTGCCATCTCGGTAAACGGTTGCCTTCATCACATCCGACAGGGCATTCACACACGACACCCCTACACCATGCAATCCTCCTGACACCTTGTAGGTATCCTTGTCAAATTTTCCACCGGCATGAAGCACAGTCATCACCACTTCCAGTGCCGACCGCTTTTCTTTTTCATGCATGTCGGTTGGAATACCCCTTCCGTTATCTTCTACTAAGATGGAGTTGTCTTCCTTTATGGTAACCTTTATCTCATCACAATACCCTGCGAGGGCTTCATCAATGGAGTTATCGACTACCTCCCAAATCAGGTGATGAAACCCTTTTGTGCTTACATCGCCTATATACATGGCAGGACGCTTGCGCACTGCCTCTAAACCTTCTAAAACCTGGATATTACTGGCCGAATAATTAGCCGGAGCCTTCTTCTGCGATTCTGTCATGTGTCTTGTTTAAAACCTTCAAAAATAACGTTTTTTGCGCGATAAACGTAGTAATCCAGGTGTTTATTCTGACAAACATTATTCTTTTACACAGCGCTGTATCCATTCATGAAAAACTGCTCAGGAAAGTGTAAAATTGAACTCCAAAACAAGGCCCGATTGGTGTACGTTTACCCGATACAACGACATAAATAGGTAGAACCGTTACCCGGATAGAATGAGAGTTTTTTTTGTAGTATTATTTGCAGGAGTTGTGCGGTTATCTGCTGCCCAGCAGGCCGTGCCTGTGTTCGCCAATAAAAAGGATTCGATCGAATACCAGCAGGTGCAAAGTGCATTACGAACGATAACGCAGCATTCATCGGGCAATGTATCCCAAAAAAT
>CAZCRJ010000318.1:0-4177 GCA_964501015.1 uncultured Roseivirgaceae bacterium
AGGTGTGTTAATAACACATCTATTCGTTTGGAGGAACTGGTGTGTTGGAAGTTTTGTATCCCCGAACCTCCGTCCAACACCAACGTCCAGTCATCTTCCTGAACGGTAAAGCAGGTAGTATTGCCTCCATAAAAGGAAAAATCAGGACCCGTTGTTGGGATTGAACCCCGTACACCTAATATATTGATCTTCATACTTTTGTTGATCTCCAAAAGAGTGCTACTGCTCCTAAAAATTTACCCGTTCTGTTGATAATGGGATAGGAGGTAACTGAAATTTCCTGACTTCTTCCTTCCAAACTTTCTATTCTGAACGTTTTGTGATGCGGACTACTATCGTTCAATGTTCTGACCAACGGCAGTTCACCAGGTGGTAAGGGTGTGCCATTATTATCGATCGGCTTAAAGATCACCGACCAGGTGTCAACCGCTAACTCACCGGTATCTTCGAACCGCATTCCTAAAATCTCCTCAGCGGGTCCGTTGTAAAAAATTAAATTGCCAATGGTATCGGTTATAAACACAGGAAGTGCAAGGCAATCGGCCAATTGCCGGTTTAGAATCAACTCTATTTCATGTGCAGCCATAACATTTCCGTTTAGTGGAGGTAGGGGAAAGGAGCGAGAACACTATGAAAATCCGAATTCTTTTTGAGGTTGCCAAATGGTAGAAAGTAATTAAGGCGCTAACCTTCTGATTTCCCATTCATTATCATGCTTGACATAAAGTATTCTGTCATGCATACGACTGGGCCGTCCCTGCCAGAATTCTAAAAGAAAAGGGTCTATTTCATACCCTCCCCATTGGTGGGGCCGTGGCAATGGAACCTGTCCTTCAAACCGTTTTTCTATTTCTACTATACGCTGGTCCAAAAGCGTCCGATCGCTGATCACCGTACTCTGAGGCGATGACCATGCACCGACCTGTGAAGATCGCGGTCGACTTTTAAAATACTCGTCTGAGCGAGTGTTTGAAATCCTTGAAGCAATACCCTCAATCCTCACCTGTCGTTCCAATTCGGGCCAAAAGAAGGTAAGGGCGCAAGCTGGGTTTACTTCCAGGTCGTTACCCTTTCGGCTCTGGTAGTTGGTAAAGAAGACAAACCGCGAATCCTCCACACCTTTCAGCAATACAATCCTTCCGGATGGTCTTCCGTGTTCGTTAACTGTGCTCAGATGCATTGCCGTTGGCTCGGGTACGAGGGCGGTAAGGGCTTCGTTAAACCAAAGTGAAAATTGTTCAATTGGATTATGGTGGACAGAACCGATATCCAACGATGCTTTGGTGTATTCGGAGCGGATGTTGGCAATACTCGACATGATGGCGCCTTTAAAATTTTTCCTCAAGTTCAGCCAAAAGAATAAAATTTGCATTGTAGCATTACAAGTATTTTATTGAATGCGCTAAGCCCCCCAAACCGGAATGGAATTTTTCAATTACCGTAACAAAATCGCTCCTGAAAAAGGTAGACTTCTGATCTCTGAACCCTTTCTTCCTGATCCCAATTTCGAGCGCACCGTTGTGTTGTTGTGCGAACATAATGCAGAAGGTTCCTTTGGATTTGTCCTTAATAAACCATCCCTTCTATCTGCCGGGGATATTATGGACGAACTGGTTAATTTTAATGATCAGATTTATGTTGGTGGCCCTGTACAGCAGGATACCCTCCATTTTATCCATCGAAACCCGGAAATTGCAAATGGTACTGAAATTCTTGAAGGAATTTACTGGGGCGGCACCTTTGAAAAAGTACTTTCCTTGGCCGACATCCATCAGCTCGACTCGACTACCATCAAATTCTTTCTGGGATACAGCGGATGGGAGTCAGGTCAGTTACAGGATGAACTTGATCAGAACTCGTGGATTGTGTGCGATTTCATCACCGAAGACTTATTATTTGATACCGATCCGGCAAGTATGTGGAAAAGGGCATTGGAAAACATGGGAGGCCGTTTCTCAGTGTACTCAAACTACCCAGTCGATCCGCGACTTAATTAGCATTTTTAGTACTTTTACACTTTACCAGCGACACAGTGATCATGGATTTGGAGAAAGAAAATACAACAGCAATGGAAGAGGAGCGTGAGGCCGGGATGGAAGAAAACCATGCCACTGCCGTTGACTTGCAAACAGAAGCCGATTTGGCTGAACATCCTGATGAGTTTGCTGGCGATGATGGAAACGAGCAGGCTGACTACAGTACACTTACAAAAGAGCAGTTGGTGGAGGCAGTAAAAGAACTAACCAACGAAACCGATTTTAAAAAAGTAGATCGCGCCTTGCGAGGAATTAAACCCGTAATGGACGATCATCGCTCCCGCGAACGTGCAGCTGCCTTGAATCACTTCATACAGGAAGGTGGTGTTGCCGATGATTTCGATTACAAAGGCGATGAACGCGATAGCGCCTTCGATGCCCAGGTTCGGTTTCTGCGCGACCGCAAGCATCAGTACATTCGCAACCAGGAAGATCAGAAGACAACCAACCTGAATAGAAAACTGGAGATATTGGAGCAGCTCCGTGTACTGCTCGACTCACCAGAAGTAACCAACCAATTCAACCAGTTTAAAGAATTTCAGAAAACGTGGAAAAGCATTGGCGCAGTACCTGTAGCACAGGCCCGTACGCTGTGGGCCAACTATCATGCACTGGTTGACCGCTTCTATGATAACCAGAGTATCTACAATGAGTTAAAAGACCTCGATCGTAAGAAGAACCTCGAAGCGAAACTCGACCTTTGTACCCGTGCGGAAAAGCTAGCCGAGGTGGAACGCCTCAACGATGCCATTCGCGAACTAAACGAACTCCACCACGAATTCAAACACACCGGGCCAGTGCCCATGGAAGAGAAGGAAGTGGTGTGGCAACGATTCAAGGCCGCCTCTGATACTGTGTATGCACGCAGGGATGAATTTATGAAAACCCTGCAGGCAGAACTGAATGCCAACATGGAGCGTAAGCAGGCGTTGTGCGATGAGGTAATCACGCATGCTACCTTCCAGTCTGACCGCATTAAGGAGTGGAACCAAAAGACAAAAGAAGTCCTCGACTTGCAGAAGCGCTGGGAAGAATCAGGGGGGTTGCCGCGCAACAAAGCCCGTGACATCAACAGAAAATTCTGGGCTGCATTTAAGACCTTCTTTGCAAACAAGAGCGCCTTCTTTAAAAAACTGGACGAAGAGCGCACCGCCAATCTGGAGAAGAAAACACTGCTTATACAGCAAGCCATTGAATTGAAAAACAGCGACAACTGGGATAAAACTGCCAATGAATTAAAACGCCTTCAGCAACAATGGAAAGATATCGGACCCGTGCCCGAGAAAGTACGAGACAAAATTTACAAGGAGTTTAAAGAAGCCTGCGATTACTTCTTTGAACATCGAAGAAGTGAGTTCGAAAAGAAAGATGCTGAACAGGATGTGAACCTGAAAGCCAAAGTGGCGATCATTGACGAAATGGGGCAGCACATCACCAGTGGGACTGCATCGGTGGAGTCATTGAGAGATATGGAAGAGAAGTTTAACGCCATCGGCTTTGTGCCTAAAAAGGATATCAACTCCATACGCGATCGCTACCAGAAAGCCGTGCACGACTATGTCGATGCCCTTCCCATTTCCTCGGATGAAAAGGCAAAACTGTTGCTTGAGCAACAGCTCCATGACCTGAAGAATGATCCAAATGCTGACCAGAAAATTTATCAGAAGGAACAAGCCATCCGTAAGAAAATGCAGAAGGTGGAAAACGATATAGCCGTGTGGCGTAACAACCTCGAATTCTTTGCGCGTGCAAAAAATGGAGAGAAGGTACGCGAAGAGTTTACCATAAAAATCGATGAGGCCAGTGATCACCTGAAACAGCTCAAGCAACAGATTAAATTACTACGCACAGTTTCCTGATCCGGAATTTGCAAAGAACAAACCAAGGGTTATTTTTGCACCTCCTAATTCGTTATTGGTTGTTCGTTAGTAGTTGTTGGAGATGGGGGTTTACCTTAAGACTTACGATAAACGATCAACATATCACGAAAAACGAGAAAAAAGCCTTCTTACCTGCCTGCCGGTAGGCAGGGCTCAGCTGGTAGAGTAACTGACTTGTAATCAGTAGGTAAAACCAGAAATAATAGGCCTCCTTAGCTCAGCTGGTAGAGCAACTGACTTGTAATCAGTAGGTCGCTGGTT
>CAZCRJ010000319.1:0-4177 GCA_964501015.1 uncultured Roseivirgaceae bacterium
GGTAACACCGCTTCCGTTCCGCGTGCATTCGTAATATCACCCAGATCAAGGATATTCTGATCCTTCCATCCAAACTCCTTCAACAGTGCTTTCACTTTTGCTTTTGCTTCGACATCGTTTCCGCAGATGAAATTCGTATGGTCACCTCCTCCAATCATGTTGGGGTTTACCATCAATCCACACCACATGGTGTTGAGAGTTTTTACTACCTTGGCTTGCGGGAACACCTTTTGAAGTTCTTCGCCCAATGAATTGGTGTTCGATAATGCAGGAAGTAAACTGGCTGGCTGACCTTTACTGAAATCCAGTGGGTTAGAAACGTCTATAATAATTTTTCCATTAATGCTCTCTCCGGCCAGCTTGATTACTTCAATCGAAGCATCACCCTTTGTGCAATTAAAAATTAATTCGCCAAAAACAGCAGCCTGCTCAAATGTACCGGCACTTGCTCCAGTGTTGTGCTTCGCTATAAAAGCGGTTGCCTTTTCGTTTGCTGTAGTGCGTGAACCCATCATCACCTGATGGCCCAACTCAATTAATCGTGAACCAATGGTATCGCCCACCATGCCGGTTCCAAATACTGCTATTCTCATTTTCTTATATCGTTTAGTTATTTACTTTCAAAAGTATAGCTTTACGTTGGTCATTTGCAACATCGTGTCAATCATGAAAGGTGCTATCCACTTTGACCGAATTGAAGATTTGGACTCTGAACGAAGAAAAAAATAATTAATTTCTATGAAAATAAATGACGAACAATACAAATTCATCATTAATGGTGAAGATTACCATTGTGCATTAGACATTACCTCTGCCTTTATCGGAGGAAAATGGATAACTGTTGTGCTTTGGTACCTGCGAAATAAGAGACGAAGATTTAGTGAATTAAAAGAGGTTATACCCGACATCACCGACAAAATGCTATCGCTCCAACTACGTGCGCTGGAGGAAGACGGTTTTGTGAAGCGTACCCTTTATGCAGAAGTCCCACCGCGTGTAGAGTATGAATTAACCAAGGATGGCAAAACATTAATTCCTGTTTTAGAAGCATTAGCCGAATGGGGCAGAATGAAAGCTAAAAAAGATGGGAAACTCGTTCGTATTATTTAGTATTTCCTTTGCAAAAACAGCTTGGTCGATTCAGCCAATGGATAATCTATTGGAGGCTCGGTCATCAAAGCATTGGCTTCCCTGACATGGTCACTTCTAACGATCTTCCGATCGGATACACCGGTATACTTTATTATTGCTTATCTTGAATGGATGGATAATGGTGCACTGATCAGGGCTATTCAAAACCGCAGCGATATAATATTTTTTTCGCTGGATGCACAATATCGATTAACCTCGTTTACGTCTTCGTTTCAAAACCTGATTATGCCAATCTGGCAATGGGAGTTACAAATCGGTGACAATATGCTGAATTTATTGCCCGAGATGATGCGATCAAAAAGTAAGGCATATTTTGATCGTGCGTTATGTGGAGAAGAATTTTCAATCATTGAAAATGAGATCGACTGGGGAGGCAGTAAAAATGTATGGGAGAGTCGCTTCTCGCCACTAGTAGATGGGAGTGACAAAATTGAAGGCTTTAGTGTAATGGTGCGCAACATTACAGAACTGGTTCAAACAACACAGGTACTGGACGAAACACGCGAACGATTGAAACTGGCGCTCAATGTTGGTAATACCGGAGTGTGGGAATGGAATATTCACACCAATGCAGTTTACTGGTCAGATGAAGTGTATAATTTGTTTTCCATACCGCGCAGCACGGAACCCGTTTCATATGATACTTATCTGCAAGCTGTTCATCCGGAAGATCGGGAAAAAATCCCTTTAGCCATTGAAGCATCCCTAACACGGCAAGCGGAATATTTTGTGGAGCATCGCATTATTACGTTTCAAAAAGAAGTCAGATGGATTCGTGGAACTGGTAAAGTTGTAATGGGGAAGGATGGATTACCAGAGAAGTTAATTGGCCTGGTTCAGGATATTACCATCGAAAAAGAAGAACACAATAGAGTTGCCCTTTTAGCCATGGTGTCAAATACTACTACCAACATGGTGATCATTACCGATCGTGAGGGGCGAACAGAGTGGGTAAACCCGGCCTTTGAACAAATTACGGGGTATACATTACAGGACGTGTTGGGGATTAAACCAGGAACTGTTTTACAAGGGCCGCTAACCAATAAGGCTACTGTGCAATGGATACGACAGAAATTAAAAGCGGCAGAAGGTTTTAAGGATGTCGAACTGATTAATTACACCAAGCAAGGAAAACCATACTGGGTTTCGTTAGAAGTTCATCCCCTGGCAGATGAAATGGGTAATGTTGTAAAATTTGTTGCTATTCAAAGTGATGTTACCGAACAAAAAATAGCTAAAGAAAATCTGCAGGAAAGTGAATCCCGTTTCAGGCAAATCATTCAATTCAGCCCCATGGGCATTCTTATGTATGAGCTTAATTTGGTTAACCAGCTCATTCTGATTGAGGTCAATGAATCGGCAAGAAATATTCTTGATTTGGATACCACCAACCTAATAGGCCTGACACTAGAGGAAGCTTTTCCGTCATTGGCACATACAAAAATTCCAAAACACTACCGCCAGGCTGCGCGGGAGGGAATTCCCTGGTATAGTGAAGAGGTGGTTTACAACGATGGTAAGATTGACGGTGCCTACCAGGTACATGCTTTCCAGGCAGGGACTAACCGTGTAGCCATTTTTTTTCTGGATATTACCGAGCGAAAAAAAGCAGAAAAAGATGTAGAAGACTGGCGAGCTCGGTACGAGCTCATCGTGAAATCATCCGGTCAGATGATTTATGATTACGATCTTGCTTCCGGTAATATTCTGTGGAGTGGTAATACCGTTCACATTCTGGGATTTTCCAATGAGGAAATGGGCGACATCAACCAATGGAGTGCACTTATCCATCCCGATGATCGCGACACTATCGTTACCGGTTTACAAAAGGCACAACAGGAATTATCCAAATTTGATGTCGAGTATCGATTCCGAAATCGTGAGGGGAACTATAAAATAGTAAGTGATCGTGGATTTTTCTATGCTGATCAGATCAATCCGGAAAATCTTCGGATGTTGGGCATTATGGAAGATATTACTGAGAAGAAAGAAGCAGAACAAAACCTAATGATCAAAAATGAAGAACTGCTAAAGGCAAATGAAGAACTGGATCGCTTTGTGTATAGTGCATCACATGACTTGCGGGCACCTATCGCATCGTTACTTGGACTGATTCAGGTTGCTCGGATGGAAGATTCACGCGATTCACTTGAATTACTGTTTACGCTCCAGGAAAAATCTCTGAAGAAACTGGACACCTTTATCAGCGATATCGTTGATTACTCGAGAAATGAACGGTTACCAATAAAGCGCGAGCCCATTAATCTGCACAAATTTTTTGATGAGGCCCTTGAACAATTTAATTTTTTGGAGAACACGGGTAAATTAAGGAAGGATATTCGTATCGTACAACATCATGATTTCGTTACTGACCCAAAACGGTTTCAGATTATTGTAAATAATCTTCTGGCGAATGCCATCAAGTACGCAGATCTTTCAAAAGAAGAACCTTACCTGGCGATAGAAGCTGATATCACCCTACACCGGGGTATCTTCCGCTTTGTTGATAATGGCGAAGGTATACGACCAGAACTCCAACACCAGATATTTGATATGTTTTTCCGGGCATCTAACCGTGCAACAGGCTCGGGTCTTGGACTGTATATCGTAAAAGAAGCTGTAGCAAAATTAAATGGCGAAATTTCCCTACATTCCGACTACGGAAATGGCAGTGCGTTTACCATCTTACTGCCTAACCTTGCAGAAAAATAATGCAGCCTTTTCAATTATTTGCTTTTCAGCGTATCCTTTCTCTTCCTTAAAAAGAGCGTCACGATATCCAACAAAAGATTTTTATTCTGTTAAACGTAGTACAAGCTCCTGCTCAAAATCCCGGAATATTTGGCGCAACCCGGTATCGCCATCAGTTCCATAATTCACAAAGAAAATCATCAGCCGGTTATTGCGTGTTGGAAAGGCAAACAAATCGGCACTGTATCCCAAGTCACGGCCCGAATGACCTACACCTAAGTGTGGGGAGAAATTTTTAAACTTCTGCATAATGCCAACACCCAGATTATTTTGT
>CAZCRJ010000320.1:0-4176 GCA_964501015.1 uncultured Roseivirgaceae bacterium
GAGGACATTTCAATTGCTTATCAGAATTATTAGAAGAAACCGGAGGGGTTATTCATATTGAAAAAATTCCAGTTGGCGATCCAACGTTGTCGGATAAAGAAATCCTAAGCAACGAGTCGCAGGAACGCATGGGCCTTGCTATAAAGGAAGAACATATTGATTTGTTACAACGCATATCTGCACGCGAGCGTGCACCCATGTATGTTGTAGGTGAAGCAACCGGTGATCATAAGCTCGTATTTGAAAAGGTAAACCAGGGAAAAAAAACCATCAACTTTGAAGTAAAGCATTTGTTGGGTTCTTCACCAAAGACCATACTAACTGATACCACCACAACGATTGCTTACAAACCAGTAACCTATGACCTTTCCCTGCTTGACTTTTACCTGGAGCAGGTACTTCAATTAGAGGCTGTTGCATGTAAAGACTGGTTAACCAACAAAGTCGATCGCTCGGTAACGGGCAAAGTGGCTACACAACAAACCTGTGGTGCACTTCAGCTTCCATTAAATAATGTTGGCGTAATGGCTATTGATTTCCTAAGCAATAAGGGTATCGCCACCGCCATTGGTCATGCCCCTGGCGCTGCGTTAGTTAACGCTTCTAACGGCAGTAAACTGGCCATTGCTGAAGCCCTTACCAATATTGTATTTGCTCCCCTCACCCATGGGTTACAGGGGGTGTCATTAAGTGCCAACTGGATGTGGCCTGCAAAACAGCCTGGCGAAAATGCCCGGCTGTATGAGGCCGTTGAGGCCGTTAGTCAATTTGCGATTGAACTTGGAATAAATATTCCTACCGGGAAAGATTCCTTATCAATGACACAAAAGTATCCGAATGGTGAAGCTGTATTGTCACCGGGCACTGTCATTATTTCAGCTGTAGCTGAAGTAGCGGATATCCGTAAAACTGTATCCCCTGCGCTCCACCCTACCGAGGGATCAGTCCTGGTCTATATCGATTTTTCAAAATCACCGTTTGCCCTTGGCGGAAGTAGTTTCGCTCAAACTCTCAACATGCTGGGTGATGAAACGCCAACAGTAAACGATGCGGTCTATTTCAAAAAATCGTTTGGTGCCATTCAGTACCTTATTCAACATGAACAGGTCTTAGCAGGCCATGATATTTCTTCCGGTGGATTGATTACGGCATTAACAGAGATGTGTTTTCCAACTCCCGGCATTGGTCTGGCAATCAACACGTCCGCGTTGGGAGATGATCTGATTAAGGTATTCTTTTCCGAAAATCCAGGTGTAGTGCTTCAATTGAAAAATGATGATGCTCTTTTGTATTTACAGAAACATTCCATCAGGTGTACAATGCTTGGGAACGTTATAAATGAACCAACACTAACCATACGACACAACGATTTCACAAAGACATTCGACATCGACAACTTGCGGGATACCTGGTTCAAAACTTCTTACCTGCTAGATAAAAAACAACGCGTTAATGGCCATGCCGAAACGCGTTATGAAAACTATAAAAAGCAACCCCTTCATTTTTCATTCCCTGCTTCATTCTCTGGAACCTTTCAACAATTTGGTATCGATCCAGAAAGAAGAACTCCATCAGGCATAAAAGCAGCCATTATCCGTGAAAAAGGTGTTAACGGTGATCGTGAAATGGCCTATGCCTTATACCTGGCAGGTTTTGACGTTAAGGATGTGCACATGACTGACCTGGTTTCGGGTAGAGAAGACCTCTCGGAAGTAAGCATGATCGTTTTTGTTGGCGGATTTTCTAATTCTGATGTACTCGGATCAGCAAAAGGATGGGCAGGTGCCTTTCTCTATAATCCAAAAGCAAAACAAGCACTCGACAATTTCTACTTGCGTGACAACACGTTAAGTCTTGGCGTTTGCAACGGATGTCAGCTTATGATGGAACTAGGGTTATTATACCCCGAATTGGGCGAACAACATCCCCGAATGCACCATAATGGTTCGGGTAAGTTTGAATCATCATTCCTGACTATAACGATTCCAGAAACAAACTCTATTTTATTGAATTCTCTGGCCGGTAGCCGTCTTGGGGTGTGGGTTGCCCATGGTGAAGGCAGGTTTAATTTGCCAAAAGATGAAAGTCAATATTCCCTGGCAGCTACCTATAGTTACCTGGAATACCCCGGTAATCCGAACGATTCCGATCTTGGAACTGCAGCGCTGAGTTCAAAGAATGGCCGTCATCTGGCAATAATGCCACATCTTGAACGGTCACTTTTTCCATGGAATTGGCCCTATTACTATCAGAAAAGGAAGTTAGATGTGATTTCACCATGGATTGAGGCATTTGTTAATGCCCGGGAATGGATTCGAAAGAATTACTAAAACCAAAAACATTTGTCATTGTTCTTGATAGGTAAATCCTTTACCTTCAACTTCATTAAATTCTGAGCTTATGAAATCTGTTTATGTGCCCTCGCTGATACTCGTGCTGCTATCTTCTTGCCTTGGATACAAAGAATTGCCCGTAGAATATGATTATAGTTACAAAGGTCATTTCAAAAAATACCGAAGCTTTGAAATCATGAAGCCCTCGGACCAGGCGTTAAGTACACCTGATGAATTGATTGAGTCTTCCATTATCTCAAGAATGAAATTTCTGGGGTATAGACAAACAACCAACAAGCCCCACCTCCTGATCAGTTTCAAAATGTATCAGGATACGTTAACCTTTCAGGGGTATAACCAGCCTGAAATTGAAGAATGGATTAAGTCGCAAAATGAAAATCTGAACTACGAGAGAAAGAAACTCGACATGAATACCGGAACTCTGCTGATCCAATTCTACGATAGGAGACAAAACAGATCCGTTTGGCAAGGATACGCTACTACCATTTATGGCCCAATTGACTTTGAAAGTCAGCGCCAGGTAAGAAATGCTGTAATTTCCATACTGGATAAATATCGGTTCTGGGCTGAAGGATTCATTGAAGGTACAGCCAGTCAGGATACCGACTTTTAGAACTTCGTGCAATAAATTATTTCCAGAAAGTTTACCGCTGAAATCGGTTTTCAGAAAATTAATTTTACCTTTGCAATCCCAAAAAACAGGGTTTTCTTGCTTAAATCAAGGAAATTGTCCGATGGTGTAATGGTAGCACAGAAGATTTTGGTTCTTTTAGTCAGGGTTCGAATCCTTGTCGGACAACAAATCCCTCCCTTATGGGAGGGATTTTAGTTAAAAAACATCGCATGGCCGTAAAACTATTTAGTGGTCGCGCAACAACGTATCTGGCTGAAAAGATTGCCGATGCGTATGGCGAGTCACTTGGAAAAGTAAACTACCAGCAATTCAGTGATGGAGAAATGTCTCCCTTCATCGCAGAGTCGGTTCGTGGTCATGAAGTTTTTATTATCCAGTCTACCATTCCACCTTCCGATAACTTAATGGAGCTTCTGTTAATGGTGGATGCAGCCAAGCGGGCAAGTGCGTCCAGTGTGAATGTAGTTATCCCCTATTTTGGCTATGCTCGTCAAGACAGAAAAGATAAGCCTAGGGTTTCCATTGCGGCCAAGTTAATTGCTAACCTTATTTCGGCAGCAGGTGCCGACCGAATTATGGCCTGCGATTTACATGCCGATCAAATACAGGGTTTTTTTGATATCCCAGTAGACCACCTTGACGGTTCCTATATTTTTGTTCCTTACCTCAAGTCCTTACAACTAGACAATATTATGTTTGCATCCCCTGATGTTGGGGGAATTAAGCGTGCCCGCAGCTTTGCTAAATTCTTTGATGCAGAATTAGCGGTGTGCGATAAATACCGTAAGGAAGCTAATAAAGTAGAGGCCATGCGCCTGATCGGTGAGGTTGATGGCAAAGATGTGGTACTGATTGACGACCTGGTGGATACTGCCGGCACCATTTGCAAAGCAGCAGCACTATTGAAGGATAAGGGAGCCCGAACTGTTCGTGCAGCATGTACGCACCCCGTGCTCTCTGGAAACGCTTATGAGAACATTGAAAAATCCGTATTGGAAGAATTGGTTGTAGCCGATACCATACCGTTGAAACAAGTTACATCTAAAATTAAAGTACTCACGGTGTCGGATTTATTTGCTAAAGCAATTCGCAAAATACACGATCATGAGTCTATCAGTTCACTATTTATTCGTTTATAATTAAATCAATTTATAATTAACCAATTACTATTATGAAAACTATTGAGAT